>SKMT01000513.1 GCA_007120915.1 Myxococcales bacterium
GAAGAGCACGAAGACGACGAAGTCGACTTCAAGCGGCTGCCCGACAGCCCGCCCCCGCCGATCAGCGGCGAGGACATTGACGCCGATTGGCCCCCCGACCTCTCGGAGCCGGCCGCACCGGATACCCCGGAGGGTGATCTGACCGTCCAGGCATTCCGCCCCGAAGGCGAGGTTAGCCCGCCGTTTCAGGTGGCCATCGCCTTCGACCGGCCCGTCGTCAGCGTCGGCGCCGTCGGCTCCCAGGCGGTGCCCGACGAGTTGCAACTCGACCCCGAACCGGAGGGGCGCTGGCGGTGGCTCGGAACGCAGACGCTGGTCTTCGAGCCCGACGACGACTGGCCGATGGCCACCGAGTTCGACATCACTCTTTCCGATGGGCTTCGGGCCGTAGACGGCAGCCGACTCACCGAAGATGTTCGGTTTCAGTTCACCACTCCGGCCCCTGAAGTGCAGGCGGTGTATCCCGCTGAAACAGGACAGTCTCATCGGCCACGGATCTTCGGTGGGGAGACGCCCCACGATGTCGACCAGCCTATCGCTGTGGTCTTCAACCAGGCCATCGCTCCGGAGTCGGCCGATGCCATTTCAGTGATTGTCGGCGTCGACGAGGTTCCGATGCGGCTTCTCGACGGCGATGAATTCAATGACGTCGCCGAAGACTTCGGGATTGGTGATGCCGCCGGCGAAGGGCGGGTGCTGGCGCTGGCCCCCGAGCAAGACTATCCGGTCGATTCGAACATCCGAATCTGGTTGTCCGGTCCGCTTAAATCTGCCGAGGGCCCGGTGTTGGGCAGCGCGGACCAGTCGTCGTCGTTCAGTACCTATGGTCCATTTGAGTTCGAGGAACTGGACTGCCGCACGGACTCGGAGGGGCGGTGCCGACCTTCTGGAGCTGTAGCGCTGGAGTTTACTACGCCTCTTACGTCGGTTGAGGCTGCTGCGGAAGCAGACGATGTGATGATCGATATCGAGGTGGAGCCGGAGGTCGACGATCTGAAAGCGATGGCGACACTACAGTTCATTCGTCTGGAAGGTGACTTCCGGCCGCGTACCGAATACACCATCACGCTGCCCGAAGAGCTAACCGATACCTTCGGACAGTCGCTGGAAGGGGACCGAACTATCACGGTCGAATTTGGTTCCCAGCGCCCCTTCATGGCGGGCCCGAACCGCCCGGTGTTGGTGCGCCCGCCCCATCTGTCGGCGAAACTGCCGGTGATGGTCGGGGAGTTGGAGCAGTTTCGCGCCCGGGTCTATGAGGCCGATCCCGACGACTGGGATACATTCGTCAGTTTCACGCCTCGGCGCGACGATCCAGAGGAACATTTCGCCGCCGATCCCGTCGACGACGTCACCATCGACGTTCCGGACGAGAAGCGGCACGAACCATCGCAGCAGGTCATCGATCTCTCTGCGGCATTCGGCGCCGACGATCGGGGTCATGCCATCGTGGTCATCGATGAACCGAAACCCTGGGAGCAGCGAGGGCGTTTGGAGCCGCGCTGGGCGTACTGGGTGCAGCGAAGTGAGCTGGCTGCTGACTTCAGCACGGACGGTCGAGAGTTCGTCATCGACGTCAACCGCATCGGCGACGGCGACGCCCTGCCAGGTGCTGACATCTCCATCGACGATTTCCGTCCCGGAAGCACCGACGATGATGGCCGGCTCGTCGTCGATGCGCCGGACCGGAACATCCCGGGTGACGAACCGATGCTGGTGCGTCATGTCAACGACACGCTGATCGTCCCGCCGACGCGGTCGGGATACCGGGGACATCGCAGCAGTATGTGGGACCGTCGAGATGTCTCCGCCGACATGCTCTGGTATGTCGTCGACGACCGTCAGACCTATAAACCGGGCGAAACCGTGCATATCCGTGGCTGGATTCGGACCCTGGAGGACACCCCGCGAAGCAGTCCCGTCGGGGTCGGCGAGGGTCAGACCATCGATTACGAAGTGCGGGGCCCGCGCCGCAACGAGGTCGCTGAAGGCGAAGTCGAAACCGACGGCTGGGGTGGATTCGAATTCGAGTTCGATGTGCCCGAAAAGATCAACCTGGGTACCGCTCGCATCCGACTGTCGACACAACTTGATGGCCAGACCGAGCGCACCGGTCACCGCGTGGAAATCCAGGAGTTTCGCCGCCCCGAATACGAAGTGGACCTGGAGACGAGCGAAGAGCCCCATCTTGTCGCCGAAGAGACGACCTGGACGGGAAGTGCCAGTTATTTCGCCGGCGGTGCGCTGGTGGGCGCCGACGGTGAATGGCGATTCGACGAGTCGTCGGCGAGCTGGCGGCCCCCCAACTGGCACGGCTGGTCGTTCGGGCCGTGGAATCCCTGGTGGGGCCCCTTCGGTCGGATCGACGATGACGACGAGGGCGGGGTGTTGCCCGACCAGTTTGAGACCACAGTCGAGGCTGAAACTGACGAGGAGGGTCGTGTTCAGCAGGTGATGTCCTTCGAGGCGCCCGAGCGGGGCTTTCCGCGCCGCGTGGAGGGCACCGTTTCGGTCAGGGATATCGACCGGCAGGCCTGGGAGGCGACCGACTCGGTGCTGGTGCACCCGGCCGATGTGTACGTCGGGCTTCGAAGCGACGACCGGTTCATCAGCCGCGACGAAGCCTTCGAGCTGGAAGTTGCCGCTGTGGATATCGACGGCGAGCAGGTTGCGGACCGGCTCGTCGACGTGGAGCTCAAACGCCGCCGTTCCTCCGGCTGGGAGGATGTGGCGTCGTGTACCGTCCGGTCGAAAGCCGATCCCGCCGAATGCATGTTCTCCGGGCTATCGCCGGGCAGCTATCGCGCCATCGCCACCGTCGAAGACGAAGCGGGTCGGATCTCCGAAAGCGAGCTCGGCTTCTGGGTGTCCGGCCGCGACGAGTCGGGTGCCGAAACCGCCGAGGAAGATGAGTTGTTGTTGATCCCCGATGACGACGAATACGCCGTGGGTGACCGGGTGGAGTTGATGGTTCAGGCGCCGTACTACCCACTGGATGCGACCGTGGAGCTGCAGCGCGACGGGTTTTACGACCGTTGGGACGTCACGCTCACCGAAGACGAACCCACCGTGGAGTTCGACGTTGACGAGGAGATGATCCCCAACGTCCACGTCAACGTTCGCGCTCTGGGCACCGACGACGCCTACGACCCGGAACATTTCGCCTCCGGTGATATTGAGCTGGAGATCGACAGGGCCGCCCGAACGCTGGGAGTCGAGGTACAGCCTCACGACGAGGAGATACCGCCGGGCGAGCAGTTGACGGCGGACGTTCAGGTCACCGATGCCACCGGCGAGCCGGTGGAGAATGC
>SKMT01000176.1 GCA_007120915.1 Myxococcales bacterium
ATTTCTGGGCCGTTTGGCCCGGCGCGGTGGGCCGCGATCGGCAATGGTCATTGGGGTGGATCTGGACAAGGACCCGGAGATCATCGAGGCGGCCTACAACGACAGCCGAGGAGTGACGGCCCAGTTCATCCTCAATGTATTGCGCCGTATCAATCGCGAGTGCGGTGCCGATTTTCAGCGACACAATTTTGCCTACCGTGGCATCTACCAGGAACAACATCAGCGCATCCAGGCTCGGCTTTTGAGCCGATGCAAACAGACGGTGAATTTTCCGGATACGTCCTTTGAATTCGACGAAGAAGACTGGATTGTCGCCGAGTACTCCTACAAGTACACCATCGAGGGGTTTGCCGAACTCGCCGAGGAGGCGAACTGGCGCACCCGCGCGATCTGGACGGATGACGAGCAGATGTTCAGCCTCTGGTATCTGGAAGTGGAGTAGGAAGGTCGTGGGAGCGCGAGCTGCCAGCTCGCAGAGATCGTGGATCTTGAGTCTTGAGTTGTAGGGGGTGAAAAACTTTTCATTGGCAACGCGTCGCTGGCAGTGAGAAGGTTCGGGGTGTGTTGGTAGCAAACCGGACCTGACGGCAGGATGAAGCGATGATGAAGATGATGGCGCGCGTGTTGTTGATGGTGATGTTCGTGGCAGCAGGTGGTGGATTGTCTGGTTGTGGAGAGCCGGAATCAGAAGAAGAGAGCGAGCAGATTCCGGAGTTCGACATCGACGAGGTGGACGACGCGTTGTTAATGGACGCGTTGATTGCCGAGGCAGAGTGTAAAGCGGGTTGGGAGTGCCCCGGGGCGAATCGTCAGACCGCCTGGAATCTTCAAGATCTGGGGACGGGACGGTTTTCATCGAAGGAGGCGTGTGTGGGCGTTCGAGTTGAACGACGTCTCGACGAGGAGCCGAGCCTGGACCATCTGGCGGCGTTCGATGAGGGGAGAATTAGCGTCGATCGCGATCGAATCGATGACTGCCGTGCCGAGCTGGAACAGAGGTTCTGTGGATCGGATCCGGACTACGATGTCGACATGCAGACCTGCATGGGTCAGGTGGGGTTGTTCGAAGTGACGCAGGCCGAAGGAGACCACTGCAACTACGACTTCGAATGCGGCGATGAGCTAGACTGCCGACTCCCGCCCTACGACCAGTGCTATGGCACCTGTGCGCCCCCGGATGCCGACGAGGAGGAGTTGGCCGACGGGATGATCCGTTGCAATGGCGATGGCTGTGACGAGGAGACCGAATTTTGCAAGTACGTCGAGGGGTCACATCCGGAGGATATCGACGGCAGTTGCGAAGCACACCTTCAGGAGGGTGACGACTGCGGCGCCGAGCTAAACAGTCACGAGCAGTGCGCCGGGCAGCTTGTATGCCATGAATGGCAGTGTGCTGAGCCAGGTGGTGAAGGCGAAAGCTGTATCGGTGGGGACTGCGAAGAGGGGCTGATCTGCTATGACGACGAGTGCGTGCCTCCGCGCCAGGAGTCAGATACCTGCGTGCATGATTCACACTGCGAGGGAGACCTGATCTGCCCGGGAATTGGACAAGGCGAATGCGCATATCCCACCGAACAGGGCGGCTCTTGCGATCGGAATGACGAATGCGAAGAGGGGCTGACCTGTCGCGACGACGTGTGTGACGGTCCCCGTCCCGAGGGAGAAGAGTGCAACAGCGGCACCTGGTGTGAGGACGGCCTACACTGCATCTTCGGCACCTGTCTGTCGCGCAGCGAGGAAGACGAGGATTGTCAGCGCCACAGCCACTGTGAGCCTCATCTGTACTGTTCCCCGGAGGGAAGTTGCAGGGCGATTTCGGTTCGCCAGGAGGGTGAGAGATGTGGCGCTGCGATGAACTGCGAGCAGGAAGACGTCTTCGGGTGTCATACCGGTGATATCTGCGAGCCGGGAACCCGCTGCTGGGGCTCGGAGTTCGACCAGATCGACGACGAACCTCCGGCAGAAGTTCAGGGCGAATGCGTATCGGTGGGGACCGAGGGAGATGGTTGCCTGGAGCATGTCGACTGTGCCGACGGCTACTACTGTGGGAATGACGGGGAGTGTCGGCCGCTCGCTGGAATCGGCGGGGATTGCGACAACCACGCCAGTTGCAAAGAAGGGTTTTGCGACGGGGAGAAGGGCGAGTGTGTCGAGCCGCTGGAAGACGGGGAGCTATGCGACCAGCATATTCACTGTCAGGGCTACTGCGACATAGGCTGGATGAATGCAATGGTCGACATCAGCACGGTAGGCCAGATTGTGGGAGATGGTAACTGTGCGACCAGGCAGCCGTCACAGTGTGAGCTGTGAATGGGGTTAGCCCGGAGATTTCACGCAAATGCTATTGCGACTTCGCAGATGCCCACGCTCACTGGCGCTGAAACGCTCCCGATGGTCGCTCACGCTGAACAATGCGCAACATTGCGTCGGTCGTCATCATCCAGTGAGCGTGGGCCCTGCTGTGTCTCATTACACATCTGCGTGAAATCTCCGGGCTGGGGTTCAGCCGCTGAGCTCGAACTCCACGCTTCCCAGGGAGTCAACTTCCAGGAGGACGTGGTCGCCCGGTTCGATGTGCACCGCTTTGGTGGCGCCGCCGGCGAGGATGATTTGGCCCGCTTCCAGCCCTTCGTTGCGCTCGTCGAGCATTCGGATCAGCGAGGCGAGTGAGCGCGCGGGGTGCTCCAGGATCGCAGCGCTGCTTCCGGTTTCGGCGACTTCGCCGTTGATGCTCATGACCATGCCCAGGTTGCCCAGATCCAGGTTTTCCGGGGGTTTAAGCATGGAGCCGGGGATGAATCCCGACGACGAGGCGTTGTCGGCGACCACATCGATCAGAGTGAACTCGAAGTCTTTGTAGCGGCTGTCGATAATTTCGAGCGCCGGGCAGACCCGGTGCACCGCGGCGATGGCTTCGCGGGGGCCGACCTGACCGCGGATCGGTTCGCCCATCACGAAGGCGATCTCCGGTTCGACGCGGGGATGGACGAATCGGTCGGGGTTTACCGAGCCACCGTCGGGGATCTCCATGGCGTCGGTGAGATGGCCGTAGATGGGGTTGTGCACGTCCATCTGTTCCATCTTCGCCTTGCTGGTGAGCCCGGCCTTCATGCCGACGATGGTTTCGCCGCGGGCGACGCGGCGCTGCATGGAAGCACGCTGGATGGTGTAGGCGTCTTCCAGTGTCATCTCCGGGTAGTCGGCGGTGAGCATGACAATGGGCTCGACGTTGCGGGCAGCGTCGTCGACGGTGGTGGCGAGTTGGTCGATGAGATCTGGGTTCATAGGCTCTGGG
>SKMT01000687.1 GCA_007120915.1 Myxococcales bacterium
CCCGATAACCAATAACCAATAACCAATAACCAACCACCACACATCCATGACCGAAGAAAACGACACCATATTCGGCAAGATCATCCGCGGCGAGGTCCCGGCGAACAAAGTGTACGAAGACGACGATGTGCTCGCCTTCGAGGACATCAATGCTGCGGCTCCCACCCACATTCTGGTGATCCCCAAGAAGCACATCGTCAATTTGTTCGACGCCGAAGAGGAGGATGCGGAGCTTCTGGGAAAGCTGATGCTCACCGCCAAAAACGTCGCCATCGACCAGGGGCTCGAAGAGGACGGGTTCCGGCTGGTGGTCAACAACGGCGCCGGTGTGGGCCAGTCGGTGTTCCACATCCATGTGCATGTTCTGGGTGGACGAAACTTTTCCTGGCCTCCCGGCTGACCGGCTTGCACCAGCGGTCGGTCCCCGTTAGTCGAACCCGATGCCCATGTCGGGGCGGATGTTGTTGGAGCTTCCGGTGCTTCCGATGATGGAGGAGGCGCCACCGGTGCCACCGAAGTTCAGCGATCCCGTGGGGTGAGAGGGATTCCAGCTATCGATGTAATGGAGACTTTCGATGGCGGACCCCGAGATGGTTTCAAGCCGGTAGTGGTCGCCACTGCCGCTTCGGCCCTGAGCGATGATGTAATCGTTGCCCGGTTCCAGCACAACGGGATTGCTGAGGTCGATGCGGGAGCGGCGGCCGCTGGCAGTGCCGTCGGCGAGTACGTCGGTAGGAGTATCGCCGTCGGCTTCGTACAGGCCGACGGGAAACGAAGACGTTCCGCCGCCGTACAGCGCAGTCACCATTTTTGGGGAGGCGACGCGGAATCGGTATCCACGCCAGTTCCAGGAGTTGGAACCGTCGAGACCGTCGGCATAATCGACAAGGTAGAGGTTTTCCGGGCTTATTCCCGTACACCATCCCGGCATCACGGCGGTGGAGTTGTCGACACAGCCGTGCAGGTGGAACTTCCGGGTCGTCGATTCGCCGGCCGGGCCGGGGTCGTCAAAGTCGGTGTTGCCGCCAAACATATAGAGTCGCCCGTGGTGGAAGGTGGTGGCGGCGCGGTCGACCAATTCGTGGATGGCGGTGGTACGATCGTCGACCGTATCTTCGTCCAGATCGTAGAGCCACATCATCCCTCTGTTGTTTTCGCGCCCGCCGAGTACGGCGAGGATGTCGTCGCCCAGTGAGAAGGCGGCGCCGTGAGCGGCTTCGATGCTCACCCCGGAGACGACCTCCCAGGAGCCGGCGCCTTCGGACAGCCGCTCCACGGAGGTGACGAAGTCGCCGTCGTTGTCGACGCCGCCGAGCACGTACAGATCTCCCTGATGGACGGTGGCCATCGCCGCGGTTCGAGCGTCGTTGAGCGAGGGGCCGGACGACCAGTTGTCCTCATCGGGATCGTACACTTCCACACTCTGGCGGGTTCCATTGCTGTAGCCTCCGATCGCGTAGATGCGGTCATCTACGACGGTGACGGCCGGGTGTTTGCGCGACGACATCGATGCTTTCTGGGACCAGGTCTGTTCGACCGGGTCCAGTGCCCAGACGTCGCCGATAGCGGTGCCGAATTCGCTTTCGCCGCCGATGGCGTAGACGTACTTGCCGAGCGCGGCGGTGCCCAGTCCGTTCTGGATCTGAGGCAGATCGGGCATGTCGATGTAGCTGCCGGTTTCGGGGTCGAAGGCCCAACTGCTCTGGTGGTTGCCCTCGTGTCGACCGGCGACGATGTAGATCCGGTCGTTCCAGGAAGCCGCACTGTGGTCGTAGCGCGGCTCGGGCAGCTCGGAGAGGCGGCGTTTGTATTCCAGATCGTGGATGTATGTGGTGATGTCGTCGACTTCTCCGTCGACGGTTTCGCCGCCGGCGATCCAGAGCTGTCGCTTCTGGAAACCGGGGTCGTATGGAACGTCGAAGGCGGCGGAGGCGGCGGCGAAGCGGGCCTGATGCATCGGCGTGCGCACCGTCCAGCTGTCGGTGTCGGGGTCGTACTCTTCGACAACGGGAGTCGGGTCACCGTTTTCGTCGACTCCTCCGGCGACCAAGATCACCGATCGGTGGGAGGCGTTGTAGGCGTTGGTGCCCTCGATGACCCCTGCGGCGGGGGCGGAGCGACTGGTAGGCATCGGTTCGGTGGTCGACCAACTGTCATCGGCCGGATCGTAGACGTCGACGACGTCGAGAGGATCGCCGGAGGCGTCGACACCGCCGAACAGATAGATCAGCTCGTCGTGCAGCACCGCCTCGAAGTCATAGCGCTCGACGGGAAGCTGCTCGTACTGGTTGCTCCAGGTGTTGTCGTCCGGATCGTAGACCTCAAGGATGTCGACGACGTCATCGTTGTTGTCACGCCCGCCGAACACGTAGATGTCGCCGTCGAAGGCGATGGCTTCATGGCCGTAGCGGTCGGTGGGCATCCCCTGCAGGTCATCCCAGGCGGGGCTGTCGGCGCCGGGGTCGATGTGGGTGATGTGGTTGAAGACGGTGCCGTCGTTTTGACCGCCGATCAGATAGAGTTCGTCGTTGAGCGACACCATCGATGCGTCGGCTCGTCCCGGCGACAGCGACGGGAGTGCGGACCATTGCTCGCCGTCCGGATCCCATCCCTTGGCGTCGGCCTGCGCGGAGTCATTGCTGGTGCCACCGGCGACATAGAAGGTGGTGTCGATGGTCGCGGAGGCGGCGTCGCGCAGATCATCCCACAGTTCGGGACCGTCGGCCCAGCCGTTGGCGTAGGAGGTGATGTCGAAGCTCGCTTCCGTGACCTCGTCCTCCCAGTTGCCGGCGTCGTCGCGGGCGCGGAACCGCAGCTCCGTGGGTTCGAAGATGCGGAACTGGCGGATCGAGCGGAAGGACTCGGACGACGAGGTGGGGGTGGTGCCGTCGGTGGTGTAGTGGACGTCGGCGGGCTGGTCGGTGGTCACCTGTACGGTGATGCCATCGAGGAAGGTGCCGCCGTCGGGGGTGACGGTGGTCTCCGGGGCCTCGTTGTCGTAGTAGATGTCGATGGTCTGGATTTCGCTTTCGTCATCGCCGTCGAACCAGCGGATGTCGTAGCTGTTGTTGCCTGCGTTAAGTGAGGGGTTGAACTCCCAGTCGGTCTCCTGGTTTTCGGAGACCACTTCGGTGCCGTTGACCTCGATACCGCTGCCGGCGGGCTTGGTTCCGGAGATGGTGATGGAGCTGTCGTCGATGCGCGAGGGGAACGCATCGAGTTCGGGGGGCTGGACACAGCCGTCGATGTCGTCGGCCTGACATTCGCCTCCGTCACACCAG
>SKMT01000271.1 GCA_007120915.1 Myxococcales bacterium
CGGCTATCCGAAGCCGGGAGGCGAGCAGTATTTCGTTTTTCCCCTCAGCGTCGTCGATGGTGGTGAATGGCCGCAACTGCTGTCGGAAGATCTGTTAGACAGCTTGCGCCGAACCCTCCTCCCGTCCAGCCGAAAAGGTACGCCCGCGGTCACCAACTGGCTGCGGTTGGTGCGATGGATGACGTCATTGACGGATAATGACGACACGACAAACCGGGCCTAATCGCCCACCACAGCGTCCCCGCTGTCCACCGCAGCCCTCAGCCCCCCACAATCCTCCTACCGCATCTCGAAGTCCTGGAAATCAAACCCGGGCACCACCACACAGCCCACCAGTGTGTAGCCGGCCGCCCCCGGGAGTGGGCGGGCTTTCTGCCAGTGATTTGGAGGCACCAGCTTCTGGAATGCCTGGTTCGGCCCCGGTCCCAGCACCGCCTCGGTGGCGCGCTCGTCGCCGGGGGGCTCGATGGTCAGCCTCAGCGGGTTGCCGTACTGGTACAACCACAGCTCCGCGGAGCAGACCCGGTGTGGCGCCGAGTCGTCGTCTTCGGGCAGCAAATAGAGGATGGATGTGCCGGCGTTGCGTTCGCCGTCGTGGTCGTCCGTGAGCACCCCGGCGGGCAGCTCCAACGGACTTCGCCACACCTCGCGGAAAAACCCGCCCTCGGGGTGGGGTTCGAGCTTCAGCCGGTCGATCATCTCATCGAGCGTCGGATGGTCGGTCATGTGTCTCGGGTCGTGGGTCTTGGGTCTCGGGTCGTGGGGTCCCGGGTTTCATAACACATCTTGCGTGAACTTTCCGTGGCACAAAACTCGACCTCCGCGAAAATACCGGGATACATACCGTAAAGTATCAACAGCACCTCCCCCTTAAAAACAAACCAACCCCCCTTATTTGCCAAGCATTTACGGCGAACACTACCTCCAACCCATACACATCCGTGATTATATTGCCACTTAACATACCGTTCGGTATTGTGTTGCCGTTCGCGATGTACCGAATGATATGCACTGTAGACACCAACCAGGACCACGGAGGAGATCATGACGGAAATAAACAACGACAACGACTGGCAATTCGCCGGGATCGCCGATGGATACGAAAAGTATCTCGCCCCCGTGCTTTCGAAGTGGACCGACGCGATGTTCGAGAAGACGGAGTTGAGCGAAGGCGAGGACGTGCTCGATTTCGCCTGTGGCACCGGAATCGTCACCCGCAGGCTCGCTGACAGCGTCGACACACCGGGCACGGTGGTGGGGCTGGACGTGGAGCCGGCGATGCTGGAGGTTGCCCGCACCACCGCTTCCTCGCTGCCGATCAATGTGCAGTGGTATGAGGCGAACGCCGAACAGATGCCCTTTTCCGATGAGTCATTCGACGTCGCCTACTGCCAGCAGGGCCTGCAGTTTATGGACAACCCAACCGATGCGCTCACCGAAGCACACCGGGTGTTGCGCCCCGGCGGCCGGCTCGCCGTGGGTGTCTGGTCGAAACTCGACGATTCCCCTCACTATGCGGCACTGACCGCGGCGCTTGAAAAGTTCGCCCCCCAGCAGGCTGCCGCCGCGATGCGCGCGCCCTTCGATGCGCTCTCCTCGCCCGACAAGTTGCGCCGCTGTATCGAATCCGCCGGGTTTGAAGAGGTGCAAACCGAAGCGATTACCCACCAGGTAAGCTATCCGTCTGCCGAAGAGTTCTTCCGGCGCGAAGTGGTAAGCTGGCTCGCCGATCCCGTCGGCGATCTCAGCGAATCGAGTCGCCACGCCATCGTGACCATGCTCGAAAGAAGCCTGGAACGCCACATCAACGACGGAACGCTGCAGGCACCGATGAAAGCACTGATCGCCTGGGGTATGAAGAGCTGATCATTCTGCTCGCTGTTCGACCAACAGGGTATCCCAGAAGAGTGTCAGCCGGCGGTCGTCGGCGGCCATTCCACCGAACAACACCAGTTGGTCGCGCGCCTCGTCGAACACCGCCCCGTGCCAGGTGCGCCCCCCGTCGGTGCCATCGACGCCAGGGGTGGCCAGGTCGGTTTCGGTCCACTGCTCGCCGTCGAATGCCCACACCGCCGGTGCATGCGGTTCGTCCGATTCGGACTCGGCATTCCCGCCGATCAGCAGGCTGTGCTCGACGCGTGGGTCATACACCAGGGTGTGCCCGGCCAGCGGCGGGGGGCCATCGTCGACGACGAGCTTCGTCCACCTGTCATCGCCGTCGTCCTCTTCGAGCAGCCAGGTGTCGCTGAGCCGGTGGGCGTCGTCATCGCCCTGGCGGATGCCGCCGTACAGCACCACCCGCTGGTGTTCGGGGTGATAGGCCATCGCATGGCCCACCCGGGCGCCCGGTCCGTCGTCGGCGTCGATAATCTTGTCCCAGCGCTCGCCGTCAAACGCCCAACTCGCCCCGTCGTCGTCGACGACCACCAGCCTCTCACCGGCCTCGTCCACCACCGGTACAGTTCCGGATACGCTCAGCGCTTCATCGCCGACGCCCTCGACGGTCGGCACCGATTCGAACGACGGCGACGACTCTTCGCCGTCATCGAGCTTCTCCCACTGGTCGCCATCCCAGCCCCAGGTCTGACCCTCCCGGTTCAGCATCACCACCCTGTCGAGCCCCGGGTCAACGCCGATGGTGCGCGCGCCAGCCTCCACCGGTGTATCATCGGCGTCGGCGCCGACAGACCAGGTGGAACCGTCGAACACGAGCGTCTGAGGGTCCGACGAGCTGCCCTGTAGGACACCACCGGCGACCATCACCACCTGTTCGTTCGCTGCATCGTACACCATCGCCGGTGCTTGCATCGGGTGCACGGCGCTGTCTTCGTCGTCGGTCGCCAGCTTCTCCCACCGAAGCCCCATCCAGGACTCATCTTCCGGCTCTGGTTCTTCCGGGTCCTCAGCCTCCGGCTGGTCCATCTGAGCCCCACGGTAGTCGACGGGCTGCTGGGGCAGCTCCCGTTGTTCCTGTGGCGCCTCCCGATCGGGGCTGGATGCACATCCCACAGCCAGGCTCAGCGCAATCAAGACGGTCAGCCAGTTTGTTCGATACGTTTTCATCTTCTTGAAACCCTCCTGCTATCGGTTCTGTCGCCCCCTGGTTCTTTGATAGCCCGTCGGCGCCGATATTCGTAGTCGAACCCGGTGCGATCGGCGATGATCGGTGGCCGATCGTGCCCTGGCCCTCGTCCGGTCCCTCGCCCCGGCCCGATCTTGCTGTGCGTCGGCAAGAGCGGTTCGGGCGAAAGCGTATTTCACAGAGAGGAACAAGCCCCGGAAAAACAACCGTGAAGGGCCCGCCCGGGCGAAGGCCAAAACCCGGGCCAGGGAATCGCTACCGACAGAAACCAATCACCCCCGGTGGCTCCACGAAATTTGACATAGATACAGGGTCCAAGCGACACTGCAGAAGACTGCTTGCAGCACCTCTTTCGCTCCGGAGTGCATATGCCGAAATCCTCGCGCCTCTGCTGGCTGATGGCCCTGTCGGCCATGGCCGTATTCAGCGCCTCGCTGGCGGTTGGCTGCGAGGGGCTGTTCACCGACCTGGAGGATATCGAACCTCGCTGTGACACCGACGGTGACGGTGAGTTCGGCGGCGGCGACGGCAGCCAGGCCAACCCTTATCGAATCTGCACTGCCGAGCACATCCATAGCATCGGCGACCGTACCGGACACCTGGACGACCACTTCCGGCTTCTGGCCGACATCGATTTCGGAGGGGAGAAGCTGGAGCCGATTGAATTCGGTAACGACGGCTTCGAGGGAACCTTCGATGGATGGGGACACAGCATCGCCAACGTGGAGTTGGCGCCGCCTGAGGACGAACCCTTACAGCCGGTGGGGCTGTTTCGAATGACCGAAGAAGCAGCGACAATCCAAAACCTGCAGTTTGAAAACGTCACGTCATCAGGGGCGCTCTCCGTGGGGACCCTGGTCGGTCTTCACCGCGGAACCATCGAAGATGTGTCAGTGACGGGAGATGTCTCGGGAGCGCTGGGCATCGGCGCCATCGCCGGCGCCTTGGAGGGTGCGGATGCGTCGATACGCAATTCCAGCGTCGACGCCGATGTCTCGGCGACATCCTTCGCCGGCGGGATCACCGGCACAAACCAGGGCACCATCGAAGACGTCACCGTCTCCGGCAGCGTCTCCGCCACCGGCGATGAAATGGGCGGAGGGGGACAATTGCCGGCAATTCGCACCACCGGCGGCGCCGTGGCCACCAATGACCATCGGCTGGAGAATGTCGTCGTTGACGCCGACGTCTTCGCCTCAGGCCCACTGACGCAAGACCAGACCGAGATTGTCACTGTCGGCGGGGTCGCCGGGGTCAACGCCGGTGAGATCGTCACCTCCCGCGCCGGCGGCGACGTCGAATCGAGCAGCGAGGAGTCGCTGGAAGCCGCAGGACTCGGCGCCGTCGGTGGGCTGGTGGGTTCGAACGAGGGACGCATCGACCGCAGTGTTGCCACCGGCTCTATCCAGCTTCAGCGCCAGTTGGGTGGAGATGATCCCTTCGTGCGCTACCTGGCCGGTGGGCTGGTGGGCCGAAATACCGGAGAGCTCACAGACTGTGCCGCCACCGGTGCCACAGAGGCCACCGTCGACGGGGTGGTCAGCCAACTTCTGGCCGAACCCACCGCAGCAGCAGCGCTTGTGGGCGAACATGGCGAAGACGAAGACTGGGACGACGAAAACGACAACGACGACGAGCTCGACCCACCTGACGTCGATCTGACGATCACCAACTGCTACGGCGCCGGCCCGGTCGCCGATGCGCAGCAGCGCGGCGGGCTCATCGCCCACCTCGGCGACGGCAATCCCTCGGTGGACAACTCCTACTGGGACATCGACACCACCGGCGTTGATGCTGACAAGGACAGCGGCCAGATCGGCACCGACCTGAGCACAGAAGACTTCGAGCACGAAGGCAACTTCACGGGCTGGGATTTCGCCTCGACCTGGCAAATCGGCGAAGCCGCCGACGGTGAGCAACGCCCCGTGCTTCAGTGACAGATCGCCGACGGAGCTCCGCACCGCAGCCCAGGGGGGACAACCATAGGGTCATGCCCGCCGTTGGTGCTGGCGGTTCACCACCGTGTCTCGTATCATCGAGGCCTGTTCACCTACCTCGAACCCCTGCGGCTGCCATGCGCTTTGTCGTCCCTCTGATCGTCGCTGTCGGTATTTGCTTCGCCTCCGGATGTGTCGGCTGCGAATCCGAACTAACCCACACCTCCGATCGCTGCCCCGATCACGAGTGCGTCGAATGCAGCGACCACGACGACTGCGACGAAGGCGCATTCTGCGGGGAGGACCAGGGCGAGCAGGTCTGCCTGATCCAGGAGTGCGAACCAGACGCAACAGGCTGCGAAGGCGACACCCTGGTGCGCTGTGACGACGTGGGCAGTGGCTATCTGGATCCCGTCGACTGCCCCGGTGGATGCGACGGCGGTGAATGTATGTGCGACGACATCGACGACTGCGCAACCGGTGAGTCCTGCACGGACGACCGCTGCATCTGTCCCACCGATGTGCGCTGCGGCGAGGAAGGCGCCTGCTGTGGCGAGGCTGAAATCTGCGCCCCCGCCGAGGTCTGCGATGGGGACGGCAACTGCGAGACCGCCGACCTCTGCCAGCCCGAATGTAGCGGAGAATACTGCGGGGAAGACAACGAAATCTGCTGTGAAGGCGACGAGCCGGTATGCAACCCCTTCGGCGAATGCGTCCCCGACTGCGGGGCGGACAGCCAACTTTGCGGCGACGACTTCGACACCTGCTGTGATGCCGGCGACGTCTGCATCTTCGGCGACTGTGTCACCCCCGGACAGCCCTGCGACAGCTTCGCAGACTGCAGCTTCGACGAGTATTGCGACGAGGGACTTGGCAAGTGCATGCCCGACGAGTTCCCCGACGATATCGAATGCTCCATGGAGGGGGACTTCGAAGAGATGGAGGTCACCGAAAAGTGGTCCTGGACCGACGAAGACATCATCTCCTCACCGGTCGTCGGTGACGTCACCGCCGACGGAGAGCCGAACGTGGTGGTCAACGCCGCGCGCATCGACGGGGGCGGATGGCCCATCGGCAAGATCTTCATCCTCGACTCCACCGGCGATGTCGTCCGCTCCATCCCCCATGACCCCGACCAAAACAGTTGGGGCTCCCATGGCCGCTCCAACATCGCCATCGCTGACGTCTCCGGCGACGGGGTGCTCGACATCATCTACGCCACCCGTCCCGTCTCCGGGGCCGATAGCTACATCGTGGCAGTCGACGGACAGGGCGAGTTGTTGTGGCGTGCCCACGACGCCAACGGCGATCCGGTCACAGAAGTGGTCAACAACGGCGGGGTGACCGCAGCGAACTTCGACGGCGACCCACAACAGACCGAAATCGTCGTCGGTGCCATGCTCATCGACAGCGACGGACAGGTCGTGTGGCACGAGCCCTCCGGAGGCACACCGTACGGCACCAATGCCGGCTATAACGGCGGGCTTCCCGTCGTCGCCGATCTGACCGGCGATGGCAATCACGAGATCATCACCGGCAGGGATGCCTGGCAGGTCGACTGGCAAAGCTCCCCGGGCAGCGAAGACCCCCAGGTGGAGGTGACCAGAATGTGGCAGCACGACGGGCCCGACGGGTATCCCGCCGTCGCCGACATCAACGGCGACTCCACCCCGGAGGTCGTTCTCGTCGCCAGCCAGACGGTGCGCGTGCTCGACGGTGACTCCGGCGAGCTGTTCTGCGGCGTCGACCCCACCGGCGACGACTGCGATGACGATGACAGCCTGCGCACCCAGCCGGTGACACTGCCCGGCCCGTCGACCAACAACCGCGGCGGCCCCCCCACCGTCGCTGACTTCGACGGCGACGGCCGGCCCGAAATCGGTGTTGCCGGCGGGCACTACTACACCGTCTTCGATGTCTACCGCCCCGGCTTCGGCGATGATGACGACCCGGAAAACATCGACGAAGACCTGCTCGACCAGTTCGACCAGGACGACCCCGAACTCGGCGAAATTTACGTGCGCTGGACCCGGGAGATTCAGGATTTGTCATCGAACGCCACCGGCTCATCGGTGTTCGACTTCCAGGGCGACGGATCCGCCTCTGTCATCTACGGCGATGAGTGCTTCATGCGCTCCTACTCCGGCGTCGACGGTCAGGTAGAGCTCGAAATCATGAACTCCACGGCCACCATCCTGGAGTACCCCATCGTCGTCGATGTCGACGAAAATGGTCGCTCCGAAATCCTGGTGGTCGCCAACGACGTGGACCATTGCTCCGACTGGGTCGACGGCTACCAGACCCGCGCCGGCATTTTCGTGTACGAAGATCCCAACGAGTTGTGGGTACACACCCGCTCGATCTGGAACCAGCACGCCTACTCGATCGACAACATCTACGACGACGGCTCGATGCCCGACCTGGTTGACGACTGGTGGAACACCCACAACACCTTCCGGGCCAACCGTCAGGGCGAAGTGCCGCTTCACGCCCCGGATGTCACGGTCAGCACCCTGCAGGCCGACGACGTACTCTGCCCTCAGCAGCCGATCGAATTTCGCGCCACCATCGAAAACCAGGGCAAACGCGTGGTCACCGAAGGGTTGCCGGTCAGTCTCTACAACGCCGACACCGGAGAACTGCTGGAGACCAAAGTGCTCACCGAATCGATCTCGCCGGGGGGGATGGTGGAGGTGCGCTTCCACTACGAAGTCGACGCCGCCGATATCAACAGTGAGGTCACCTACATGGTCGTGGCCAACGACGAAGACGCCGAAGACGGCGAACCTGTCGACGACTGCGAACCGGACAACGCCTCCGCCCAGATCACCGCACTCTGTTATGTCCCGGGGTGAGCAACTCGCCTCATCACGAGTGCCGATCCTCCTGTCCGGAATTGACAACCACCACAACCTGAGGCGACACTCAGGGCACATTTCCGTATTTCGTCAGGATGTGGAGGAGTTATGTGTACGTCACGACGGCCGTACTGCCCGTGGGCAGCCGGGATGTTGGTAGTGATGCTGTTCACCGTCGGTTGTGAAGGACTATTCGGTGATTTGCCGGCCTTTCAGGTCGAGTTGGCTTCCTGTGAAAGTGACGCCGATGGCAACTACGGGGGTGGTGAGGGGACGCTGCAGGATCCCTACGTTCTCTGTGCACCGGAACACCTCCAACAATTGGCCGAATCGGACGACCTGGATGCCCACTTTCGCGTCACCGCCGAGATCGACGCCGAAGACGTGCAGATCGATCCCATCGGCACCTATGATGCCCCCTTTCATGGCACCTTCGAGGCCGACTATCCCATCAAGGGGCTGGAACTGATCATCGATGAGGGACTCGCCGGGCTGTTCGGGGTGATCGACGACGACGGTGAAATCCGGGGGCTGACCCTTCACGACACCGATATCGTGGGCAATGACGTCGCCGGCATCGTCGCCGCTATCAACCGCGGTGAGATCGTCGATGCAGATATTGCCGGAACCGTCGATGGTGACTCCCGGGTCGGCGGGATTGTCGGGGTTAATGAATCCGGCGCTGTGATCGAGAACATCGTGGCCGATGTCAAAGTCAGCGGCAGGAATTGGACCGGAGGCATCAGCGGGGAAAATTACGGCGAGATCAACGACGTCGACGCCTCCGTCTCGGTTTCAACCGGGCGCACCATCGGTGAGAGCGCCGGCGAAGATTCTCGCGTCACCGCCGGCGCCGCCGCCAAGAACGCCGGTGAGATCAACGACGTGGTGTTGGAAGGGGACGTCGAATCGGGCGGCACTCTTCGGCCGAGCGGTTCTGCCGCTGAGGTCACGGCCGGGCTGGTAGGCCTGAATACCGGTACGATCTCGCAGTCGATGACCGACATGGACATCGTCAGCGGTGGAACGATCGACGTCCACTTTAGTGATGAAGAAGGGGTATATGAATCGGGCGCGTTTCTCGCCGCCGGGTTCGCCGGCTATAATACCGGGACGATTCGCCGTTCTTCGTCTGCCGGTAGCGCCGGGACGACCGGCAGTATCGAGGACGAAGAAAACAACCTGTCGTTCCCCTACAAGGCTGCCGGGTTTGCCGCCATGAATGGCGGACGGATCGAAGACTGCTACACCACAACCGAGTCCGTGGATTTTCGCGAGAGTTTCAGCGGCGCGAGTCTCTCCGGGTTTGTCGTACGTCTGGAGGGCGAGCCTATGGCATTGCGCGAATTGGACGTCAGCGTCGAGGAAACGGAGGACGAACCGTCACTGCGCCGCGTCTACGCCGCCGGACATGTTGACGACGCTACTGTGCAAGGCGGAGTGACAGCCCGTTCCCCTTCCGAAGGTGTCATTGACGCATCGGTCTGGGACATCGAGACCACCGGTGTGGAGACGTCCAGTTCGTCAAACTCTTCGGACAAAGCCGGCATCTCATCCGACCGGTTCAGTGAAGCTGGCGCCAGCTCCATGTTTTCGGACTGGAACTTCTCGGCTGTCTGGGAATACGCCAATGTCCCCGGTGAAAGCGCGGACATCGAACGCCCGGTGCTGCAGTGGCAGCTCGACGACTGACCTGGATCAAAACTCGTAGCCCAGCTTCACCCCGGCGCGTCCCAGAGTGCCCACCCGCGCGATCTGGTGGATCGACAGGTCTGCGCCGAGGGTCCAGCCGGTCTCTAAGGTGTACTCATAGCTGGCGCGGATCGCGCCGGTGAGATAGCCCACGGGCTCCGATTCCTCATCGCCGGGGTTAAACGCCCATAGATATCCCAGCTCCGGGCCAATCGCGAAGGTCGACTCATCGAAGGGAGCCTGCAGACGAATCCCACCGAGTGTGGGCACCGTCACCGTGGCGCCGTGCCAGGTCGCCCCACTTCGTCCCGTCAGCGCCACGTTGCGCCCGAGATGAAAGTTCAGGCTCACATCGGCCCCGGGCGCGATTTCCATATCCTCCGGATCCATCTCGCTGTCGCCCAGCGGACCGATGAAGGCGCCGGGGCCGCCGAATATGGCCATATCTCCCATGTCCCGATGCTCCGGCTCCGTCCAGTCTCCGCCGGGGGCGGTGGGCCCGTGGGTCGACCCTGCGGCCAGCGCCGGGGCGGCCATGAAGGTCAGACACACCGCAAAAACGGTGGCAACGGTTCGGTGTGACAGCAATCTGTTCCTGGAATTCATCGCATGCTCCTGGTTGGTCATCTTTGGTCAGCCATCCATTTCGACGCGCCGGCTCCACTCAGCATTCAAAATTCCCATCCAACCTTCAATGCTCCACCGGGAAGCCATCCCGCCGACGGCAGAAACTCCGCGCCCAGGTCAAAACCGTAGGAGAATCCGGATTCGAATGCGAATTCGTAGCTCGTTCTCATCCCCAACGCCGGCCCCACCGACGGGATCTCATCGTCTCCGAAAGCAACAAAAGCGCCCAGCGTCGGACTCAGCGCAATCGTGGCCGCTCCCAGCGGAAACTGAAACCGCGCTCCCCCGACCGCCGGCAGCCACAACACCGGATCCCGCACCGCCACGGCGGTGCGGGCCGTCACCGCCAGATAAGGGGTCAGATGCACATTCGTCGACACTTCCGCTCCGGGAGTAAACTCCTCGAACTCCACGCCGTAACCCGCCGCGCCGACAAACACCGAGACGTCCCCGGCGGTGCGGTCCGGCGGGTAGACCGGATTGGCAAATGCGTACGCCGGAAGCAGCAGTGCCAGTGTAAAAGCTGCAAGTGTGTGTCGTTTCATTTGTGTCCCCCGTGAGTCTCTGGCGGACTGGATCGCTTGTTCTGTCTCAGTTCCCAGCGGGGGTCATCCTACCCTCGTCCACCCGCGCTCCCTGCGTTTCACTACGGTCGCACGGGCCCACCAGGGGGGCATAACAGCCGCCACCTACCACCCACCACCGAACACCCAGCGCCCAGCGCCCAGCGCCCAGAGCCCAGTGCCCAGTGCCCAGTGCCTACTCCTCGATCCAGCCCCGTCGGATGGCAGGCGCGAACAACCACCGAAACAGCGGCTGAACCACCCCTTCGTACACCGGGGCGATCAGCACGTCGCGCCAGTGCGCCACCGCGGCAGCGACGGTCACCGACAACACCACCGCCCCCAGCATATCGAGCGGGAAATGAACGCCCAGATACACCCGCGCCCATCCCACGGCGACGGTGAGCGCCAAAAACACCGCTCCCAGCCGCCGGGTCACCGCGTTGAGCAGAAACGTGCAGGAGACCGCCAGCATGATCGCGGCGTGATTGCTGGGAAACGCCGGGGTGGCATCGTAGTCGATAAACGTGTTGCCAATGGGCACCACGAAGGGCCGCGGCTGGGGCCACAGCCAGCCGATGACCGTGCTGATCGCCAACACCACGGCCACCACAAAGAAGGTTTCGGTGAACGCCCGGCGAATCCGATCCCCGCCGGCGAGCCAGCCCACCACCAGCACCAGGGGCACCAGAGAGATCAGGTACACCGCCGCAAACTCTCCGAACCCCAACAAAAACGGATGACTCTGCTCTGTGGCGTTGATCGCCTCGAAAATCGTGTGGTTCAACTCTTCCATCCCTCACCCACTGTTGATCGCCTCCGGGAATCTCAACCCCCAAACTCCCCGTCCCCATCCGGGTCGGGATTCCACCGAACACCCAGCACCCAGCGCCCAGCACCCAGCGCCCAGCGCCCAGCACCCAGCACCCAGCGCCCAGTGCCCAGCACCCAGCACCCAGCACCCAGCCCCCAGCGCCCAGCGCCCAGCACCCAGCGCCCAGCACCTAACACCTACTCCGGGTATAACTCGGGGTCGACGGGTCCGTCGGTGTCAATCCACTCTCGCATCGCCGGGACCATCTGCTCGTCCCACCGCGTCTCGTCGACGCGAATCGCCAGAAACTCCCGGTACAGCGCGTCCATGATCTCTTCGAGCTCTTCGAGCAGGTACATCCGCTCGTAGAACTTCTCGTCTTCGCGCTTCGACAGCACCGACGGGATTTTGACCGACGTGTAGTCCATCCCCTC
>SKMT01000564.1 GCA_007120915.1 Myxococcales bacterium
ACAGCGCCGGGTCATCACTGAAGGGCAACACCGACTCTTCGACCGGCTCGGAGCCGGGGCCGAAGTCCTGACCCATCGCCGCCGGGCCGCCATCGTCTTCGAAGCGCGACCAGTGCGGCAGCATCCCCATCTCGTTGACCGCCGAGGTGTCTCCTTGAAACGTCAGGTTCAGGAAACTGTCGTCCGTGGCGAACCCGGCGACCTCAAGCCGGCGGTCCATCGCCTCGCGAAGCGCAATTCCGTGCTGGGTGCGGCTTGTGTAGTAGTCGACCATCAGCGCTCCGTCATCCCCGGCGTCGAAGACCACCGAGAGGTCTTCACTCTCGGCGACCACCGGGTCGCTGGCCACGGAGGCGGCGGCGACGCGTGCGACGCCTTCGAGGTAATGCTGGGGCTGGCCTGCCTCGCCGATCATGTCGTGTTCGGCGGCGAACACCTCCAGCAACTCCAGCGCCCCCAGGGGCCCGAAGGAGTCGACGGGCGCCCAGATGCCGAACCCGGCGTCCGACTCGATAAAGGCGGTGTACGCCGGGGTCTCGCGGTAGTTTGCCTGCGCCGGCGGGCGCACATTCTCCAGGTTCAGATCGGCGAGCCACTTGTCGGCATCTACGTCTTTGCCCTGTGAGGCTCCCAGGTTGGCCACTGCCAGTTCCAGCCGCACGAAGTCGGGACCGTCGTAGACTTCGTAGGCGCCGATCTGACGGTCTTCGACCAGCTCTTCGAGCCAGGGTTCAGCCTGTTTTTGCAGTTTCTCCGTATCAGCGGTGGGCAACAACACGCGCAGATTGAAGTACGCCGGCCATTCGTCGCGCTCGGCAATCAGCCCCAGCGAGGCGGCGTCGAAGAAATCACCGTTTCCCCGGTGAGTAAACAGAATGTACGAGGAACGGTCCTGTGCCAGTGCGCTCAGTTCGTTGGGCATGTCGTGAGCCGACTCCAGATGCCCGATCGGATCGGGGCTGATGTCGGCGAGCTCGCGGGCTACCGGATCGTCTGCCGTCTGGGCGAGCCGCTGGAACATCGGCGTCAGCGATGACAGATCGTCCAGCGTAAGCCGCGCGGCTACAAGGACGTCCTCACTCTGGACCAGATCCTCGATGCCTGACTTCTCGAGTGGTGCCTCTTGTTCTTCGGCATCCGGCGCTGTCGAACAGCCCATCGCCAGGGCAAAAGAGACAGCCACAAGCAGCACGTACAGATAGGACCGATCAGTTGAAACCATGGCGTTGTTCCCGACTGAAGTGGGGGTTGATTCGTGGTGTTGTTGCGGTATTCGACGTCTCGGCTCTGATTACCACGATGGCAGGCCGATGCCAACTCGTAGGTCGTGCGTCTTGCGTCGTGGGTCGTGAGTCTTGGGTCGTGGGACTTGGGTCGTGGGACTTGGGTCCCGGGTCTTGGGTCCCGGGTCTTGGGTCGTGTACCTCCGTGGGTCACACGAAGCTCCCCATAAATCTTAGTTAGCCGTAGTTCAGGCGTCTCCAATAGAAGGCGGTTGTGCGACCTAGACGGTCATGAGCCGTGAGTCTTGGGTCGTAAGCACTCAGCACCAAACACCTAGCACCCAACACCGAAAGTTTTATTCCCGTGGTTGTGGGCGGTGGCCGGGCACGAAGGGCAGAAAGGCCAGGGCAGCAACGGCGAGCACCGTCAGCGCGAAGATGGCGTTGGAGTAGATCGCTCCGGGTCCCTCGGTCAGCCCCAGCCACCCGGCGGCGCCGGCGGGTTGAAGTTCGACCACGGTCACGCTCAGCGCCACCCCGAACGCCCCGCCCAGAAAGTAGATCATCATGAAGACCCCCATGCCGGTCCCGGAGAAGCGTTTGGGAAGAATCTGGGAGGTGGCGCTGACCAGGGGGCTCTGAAAGAAGGCAAACCCCAACCCGTACAGCCCCATGCCCACCGTCGGCCCCAGCGGATGGCCTCCGGCGGTCAGGGCGGTGACCAGGTTGCCCGCGATCACCAGCACGATCGCACCGGCCACCGGGACCCGGGCGCCGATTCGGTCGCCAATCTGACCTGCTTTCGGCGACAGCACGGCGATAAAAAACGCTCCCGGCAACAACACCAGCCCCACGATGATCGCCGACACCTCGTTGATCAGCGTCAAAAAGATCGGCACCAGCACGATGGTGCCGAACCGCGTGGCGTTGATCAGAAATGCAATCACACAACTGAACACGTAGCGCAGATCCTGGAACATCTTCGGGTGCGCAAATGGTTCGTCAGCACGCCGGATCCACCAGACAAACAGCCCCAGAGCAGCCGCTCCGGCGGCGACAAGCCCGAAGAATTCGACACCCGGGCCGTGCTGCTCCAGCACGTTAAATCCGTACAAGAGAGCGCTGATCCCACCGGCGAGCAAGATGGCACCAAACAGGTCAAAGGGCTGTTCGGTGCGCTCGTCGAGGCTCTCCGGCAGAAGTGTCCAGATCGCCGGGATTGCCACCAGCACCACCCCGGTGAACGCGAAGACGACCCGCCATCCGCCAATTTCCACCAGGATCCCACCCAGAAAGGGCCCGATCGACGCCGCCGTGCCCACGCAGGCAAGAACCCAGCCCATCGCCTCGCCGCGCCGGTCCGGCGGAAACATCCGGGCGATGATCACCGTGGCCATCGCCGGCAGCGCCGCGCTTCCCGCCCCCTGCACAATCCTCAACGCAATCGCTGACCCGATACTCGGCGCCAGCGCCAGCAGCACCGATGTTGCCCCCAGCACGGCCACCCCGAACGCATACAACCTCCTGAGACCCACCCGGTTGGCCAGCCGCCCATGGATGGCATTGAAAATACCGAAGGCCAGCGAAAACCCGGTCACCAGCCAGCCGTACACCCCCTCGGTCACCCCGAAGTCCTTGCCGATATACGGCAGGGCCACGTTGACCATGTTGCCGTTGATCACCGCAAAAAACACCACCCCGCACAACAGCACCATCGCCCATCGAGCCGTCGACGGGTCCGGGTAGTCTGTTGAGGTCTCTGTTGGCATTGGTGGTGGTTGTTGGTTGTTGGTTGTTGGTTAAAGGCGCCCTGCGTGGGGAGGAGGCGCTGAATGGCACGAGAGGGCGGTTCTCAGAGTTGCCTCGGATAGTTCATAGCAACAGTTGCTGACAACGACACCCCCCGGGTCGAGATCGATCTGGGGGTCGATTTCGGTGTCGATGTCGGTCTCGGGCTCGGGGTCGGGCTCGGACTCGGTCTCGATCTCGGTCTCGGGCTCGGTCTCGATGTCGGTCTCGGTCTCGATGTCGATCTCGGTCTCGATCTCGGTCTCG
>SKMT01000616.1 GCA_007120915.1 Myxococcales bacterium
GAGGCGGAGACGGGGGCGTGGTCCGACAGCTCCATCGTCTCCATCCCCCCCGAGTCGACATCCTGATGGGTGATCGCCGACCCCTCCTCAAACATGCCGTTGGTGAACAGATAATCCAGCTTTCGACACCAGAACACATCCCGGGTCGCCGAAAACGTGTAGTAGGGCCGGTGATCGCGCTTGTAGTCTTCGAGATCGACGGCGGGCTGGTAGTTTTCGTACAGCGGCACCAGCCAGTCCTCTTCGCCGGCGTACATGTCGTCGACGTCGAACATCGCCTCTCGTCGGTCGGCGACGTCTTCGAACCCGCCTACCCGTTCGCTTCCCGGAGGTACGGTGTTGAGATCACCGCCGGCGACAAACCGGCCGCCGGCAGCATCGATGCGGTCCAGCTCCCCTTTGAACAGATCGATGTGGCGGCGCTTGGTGCCGTCCACCGAAAACGCCTCGGTGTGCACGTTGACCGCGTGCACCGGTTCGACCCCCGGCAGTTCAATGCAGGCGGTGAGCACGGCGCGCTTCAGATAAAAATAGCGGGTGATCCGATCGAGGGTGCGCATCTTCGGCAGCGCCAGCCTCTGGGCGTCGCGGATCGGGTATTTCGACAGGATGGCGATGCCCATGTCCACCCGGCCCAGCCCCCTGGTGGGAACGAAGGAGGAGCGCCACTGGGAAGCATAGGCTCCGAAATTGAGCTTCGTGTTGTCCAGAAGCCACTGCATCTGGTCGATGTGCGCGGCGCGCCGGGAGTCGACATCCACCTCCTGCAGAAGCAACACGTCGGGGTCGGTGCGCCGGATCTTCGCGCCCAGCCCCTCCAGATGCTTAAGCACCTCGCGGCGCTTCATGATCACCCGGTCGCCGTGGCCGTCGTACCAGAAGTCGATGCGTCCCCCGCCGAACTTGATGTTCCAGGTCATCACCGACAGCTCGTCCACCGGCGCCTCTGGCAGATCCCGGTTCGCCGCTCGGTAGTGCACCGCCGGCTCCAGATTGTCGAACCTGGCCCCGAAGGGATCGAGAATTTCAAGGGGAATGCCGATGATATCGGCGACGGAAGCCCCGTCGAGCCAGCGGACCAGAGCCGGCACCGACGGGGTCGATTTGCCACGTTCAGACTCGCTTCCCATCACTCCTCACACACCATACTGCCAGCCAACATCGAAAGTGATGCGCGAGGATAAACGAGGCGCAAAGCAAAGTCGACTGCGTCGGGGCCGGATTCACTCACACTGCCCGGCTTCGATGGCTTCGAAGGGATGGTAGTCGTCTTCGGCGTAGGGATCGTCGTCGTAGCCGTCCTCTTCCGGCAGCGCGGCCGGCTCGCCGTAGTCTTCGATCAGACACTGGCCGGCGTAGGCGGTGGCACCGGCGTCAGTGGCCTCCGACTGCAGGCTCAGATGCCCCCGCAGCACTTCCAGCCCGGCGTCTCGAAGCAGAAGCGCCGGGTTGGCGTCTCCGTTCAACTCGATGGTCAGCGTCTCGTCGAGCATCCAGTCCTCGAAGTCGTCGAACTCATCGAGGACGCGGTGGAACCCAAATCCGATGTTGAGCTCTACACCCGGTTCGACCGACAACTTCAGCCCGTCGTCCATCATCAGCGCCGCCGCGTCGAACAGCCCGCCCACCCCGGCGGACAGGTCGATGTTGAGCACCTCTTCGTCCTGGATGAACAGTTTGGTTGGTCCACCGCCGAGGCCGACGTCTTCGAATTGCACGTCATCGGTTCCCGGGTCGAACAGCGTGGTGGCGCTGACACCGGCCATCTGCAGTTTCATGTCCACCGGGTCCGGCTGCTCGGGCTCTTCGAAGTCGTCGGGCTGATCATCCTCGCCCACGGGCACCGGCTCGGCGGGCGGGGTATACTGACCACTGGCCTCAATCTGACCGAAATCGACGACGGATTCGAACAACTCCTGGCCGGTGTCAGCACCCAGCGCAAAGACCTCACCGCTCGCTTCGACGAATAGTTCGAAGTCGTCGCCGCTGACTTCCAGATCGTCGAGGATGTCGACGGAAAACCGCACTTCGCTGCCTGCTGTGGCCAATCCGGCGCGCACCTGCCCCGAGAACTGGTCGGGAAATTCTTCGGCATCTTCGCCGGTAACATCGGCGAGATGTTCTGCCGCCGGCTCAAACTGCCCCAGGTTCGCCGTCACCGCGATTTCACTGCTGGAACTGGCAAACGTCACCGGGTGAATCTCGTCGGGGCCGACCAGCACATCTATCTGAAGCGATCCATCGGTATACTTGGCGACTTCCAACCGAATTTCAGCGGCGTCCACCTCCTCGACGCAGTCGTCGTAGCCCTCGGGCTCGATGTAATCGTCTTCATCGCAGATTCGCTGCCCGTCGAGCAGATAAAGAACGGCGTCACCGGTTTCGGCCTCCACGTTGTCCTCGTGGAAGATCCGTTGTTCGATCAACTCGGCGAGTTCGTCGTAGTCCTGTTGCACGTCGTCGGCGTCGGGTCCGCCGGTGGGCTCACATTCCATTCCACCCGGCGGCTCTTCTTCATCGTAGCCGTCGTCAGCGTTGTAGTCGTCGTAGTAGACGCACTCTTCGCCGGCGAACTCATCGGCGAACGCCGATGTCTCCAGCATCACCACCGCCTCCGCAATCGCGGCGGCCGCCGCTTCGCCATGCTCGGCGACACTTTGCTGCACGCTGTCGTGGTCTACCTCGGCGCGGTCGCGCTCGCCGGGCTCCTGCTCCGGTCCGCAGCCGATCGCGACCAGTGTCACCGCCAGGGTTGAAACCAGGGTCATCCAAATTCTGTTTTGCATCGCATCCTCCAATTGAGGTGTTTTCTCACACCAGTCTCATTCGGTCGGGATGGGGAATATGCAATGGCCGTTCCACGCTTGTTGGGGCGGAGGATCTGCCGGGGTGAACCGGCACCTGGTCAGAGATCACTCCACTGCCGTGGTAGGCGTGTGCCACATCAGGGCAATCGCATTTTAAAAGGCCCGCTTCGAATCGATCAGCCCCCATCGACTGCGGCTGCACATCTGGCGCTGCTCTACGGGGTGCGATTGCCGAAGACAGAACACAGAAGACAGAGGACAGATTTTTCTCTCAATCGCCGGCGTTAGATTCCGGGTTATGCGCCCAACACACCATCTGAGCCTCGGATCGAACACATACCCCGTCGACGCTGGAGAAGAGATATCAGACGAGACAGTTCAGTTGCTGCAACCAGTTGTGTCTGAAGCTGAAGTGTACCGGGGTTTGTCTGCCTTCTGTCCTCTGCCTTCTGTCTTCAGAC
>SKMT01000085.1 GCA_007120915.1 Myxococcales bacterium
AGTCTGGATCGGCGCGATGCCCGGGAGTTGATCGTACGAGATGCAGTCGATGCGGTGCAGCATACTGTTTTCGTGACTCTGCAGTTGGTGAAGACGGCACTGAGGGCGCACACGGTCGTGCTGTTGTGGTTTGATGTGCGTGGAGATCAGCTACATATCAAGGAGCTGGTCAGCGACAGCGATGACATTGTAGAGGCAGCTATCGACCCCGCAGAAGGGATCATCGGTGGGATTACGCGCCAGCGGGATATGGTCGCCGTCAGCGAGCTGAGAGAAGACTATCGGGGGCTGTCTTACTATCGGAACAGCCCGGAGGTCACCGAGTTTGGCGGGGTTCCGGTGATCGAGAGCGGGCATCTTCGGGGGGTATTGTGCGTCGATCGGGCAGCGGATCGACCGTTCGATGAGGAGGAGAAGCAGATTATCGGTGAGGCCGCCGATTACGT
Organism: Myxococcales bacterium; assembly: GCA_007120915.1. GTDB lineage: Bacteria > Myxococcota_A > Bradymonadia > Bradymonadales > Bradymonadaceae > SLJM01. The sequence continues at coordinate 447 of SKMT01000085.1, forward strand.
GCTGCGGATCGTCGAGAATGAGCGGATGGTCGCCTCCATCGAGCAGACCCGGTTTGAGGTGGGGCGGTTCTATGAAGCGAGCCGCCGGCTCAACGAGGTGCTCACCCCTCGTCAGGTCTACCAGGTGGCGCTGGAGAGTGTGCGCCAGATTGCAGCCTACGATTTTGCCGCCATCACCACCTATGACGTCGAAACGGACCACCACCAGGTCGCCCAGGTCGACGGTGATGCCGTCGATACCGACGGGCAGTGGCAGCAGGTGCAGTTCGATTCGAACCAGGGACTGGTGTCGATGGTGGTGCGAAACCGACATTATCTTCCGGTAGGAGGGCGGCTTCGCGATCCCTCCACCCAGGTGCTGACAGAAGATGAGGACTTCTCGGCGTTGGAGAGTCTGCTGGTGTTGCCGCTGATATCGCAGGACCAGGCGGTGGGCACGATGATCATCGGTCATCGAAGCGGCGGTGAATTTCCCACTCAGCGCCGCGAGATGCTGGAAGTGGTGGCCAACCAGGTGGCGACGGCTCTGCAGAACGCCCGGATGTACGACGAGATGGAGACGATGGCCAAGTACGACGCTCTCACCGGCCTTGCCAATCGGAGACGTTTTGAGACCAAACTGGAAGAAGCGATGGCCCGACACCTGCGCGCCGGTCGACCCTTCGGGTTGGTTCTCACTGACATCGACCACTTTAAGTCGGTCAATGATACCTACGGACATCCCGTGGGAGACGAAGTTCTGGAGACACTGGGCGAACTGTTCGCCGAACAGATGCGCGAGGTCGACGTGCCGGCGCGGTACGGAGGCGAGGAGTTTGCGCTGATCCTGGAGGACACTGATCTGGAGGGAGCCCGACAGGTTGCCGAGCGATTGCGCCAGGCCGTCGCCGATCTGGAGTTTCAAACCGACCAGGGGCCACTGCAATGCACCATCAGCCTGGGCATTGCCATCGGCCCCTGGGACAGCGACGACCCGCATACCCTGGTCGATCTGGCCGACCAGGCGCTGTATCACTCCAAGGAAACAGGCCGCGACCGAGTGACAGTCTACCGGGAGATCGAGTCTTCTTCGGCGGCCTGATCGCTAATTCGGTCAGCAGTTTGAGGAGGGACAACATGCCCCGGCGCCGGACTCCAGGGCACAGCAGCAATAGCTCTGGCAGTCCGAGTTGACGCTGCAGGACGCCGAGCAGCGTGCGACACCGTCGCCGGTGGCGTTATTGACGCAGTAGTGGCCCGAGCAGCAATCTCCGTTGACATTGCACTGAGCGCCGGCGCTGCCACAGCTTCCGTTGGAGCCGCCCTCGCTCTGTTCGACGGGCACACAGCCACGAGAGGGGTTGCTCTGATCACAGCGCATCCCATCGGGGCAACAACAACAGGTGCCGGGGCAAGAGGTGCCGGTCTCACTGGGGCAGCCGGCATTCTCAATGCAGCAGTCTGTGTCGGTGCTCGGCTCCAAGAACTCGTCGCAGCCTGTAGTTGTGAGAGTGACCAATCCCAACAGCAATAGAGCTGATGCGGTTATCACGATTGTGACAATGGGCGATTCGGTGCATTCTGGAGAACACTTCATGACTTCTTCCTCCGACCGGGTGTAACGTCTTGTAGTCGAACCACTCTGCAACTATACCGGCGGGATTGTCCGGAGGATATACCCCGTTGGTGGTATAGGCAGTGATGCTTCTGCAGAGGAGCAAATCTGTGTTAGCAAGGGGCATCAACAAACACGCCCGTTCCCCGTACTTCAGCCACGCCCTACTCTCATGAAAAACTTCGTCCTCGACACAAACGTCCTGCTGCACGACCCCCGGGCGATCTTCCGGTTTTCCGACAATACGGTGATTCTGCCGATTTACGTCATCGAGGAAGTCGATACTTTTAAGCGGGAACTATCGGAGTTGGGCCGCAATGCTCGCGAGGTGAGCCGAATCCTCGACAAGTACCGGCGCAAAGGGAGCCTGCGAGATGGGGTTAAGCTGGATGGTGGGGGCGAGTTGAAAGTCTCGTTTGCCGAAGGAGATGACGCTTCTCGGTTTCTGCACTCCGACAAGAAGGACAACCTGATTTTGAGTGCAGCGCTGGACGTGAAGCGCGAACAGCCCGACGTGCCCTGTATTTTGATTTCAAAAGACGTCAATCTACGGGTGCGCGCCGATGTGTTGGGGCTGGATGCGGAAAATTACGAAGAAGAGGATCTGGCCTCGATTCGGGAGTTGTATCCCGGCGCATCGGAGCTGACGGTTCCCAATGAGTGGATCGAGTCGATGCACACCGACGGTGGGCTGGAAGTGGAGCTGGATGAACTCGCCGCGCACCGCTCCGGCGACCGAAAGGGGACGGGCAACGGGTTTTGCCCCAACGAGTACGTGTGGCTTCGCCGCGAAGATGGCCCACAGAATTCGCTGGGCCGACTCAGCATCAACGATGATGGGGAAACCGGGATTGTTCGGCCCCTGGCGGGGTTGCACGACGAGGTGTGGGGAATCAGCCCGCGCAACAAAGAACAGGCATTTGCACTGGATGCGCTGTTAGACAACTCCATCGACCTGGTCACGCTTATCGGCAAGGCGGGCACGGGAAAGACGCTGATGGCAATTGCCGCCGGGCTTCAGAAGGTCACCGAGGAGCAGCGACATCTGAAGCTGCATGTAAGCCGCCCGGTGTTTCCGATGGGCAGGGACATCGGCTATCTGCCGGGGACCGTCGAGGAGAAGCTCGATCCCTGGATGCGCCCGATCTTCGACAACATCGAATATCTGATGGGTATCAGCCACGCCGACCGGCGCGCCGGCGGTGGGGCCGACGA
>SKMT01000486.1 GCA_007120915.1 Myxococcales bacterium
GGCGCTCGTCGATCTGCTGGACCGGCTCTATCGGCGCGGCGGCCCCACTGTCGAACTGATCCACATCGACCACGGGCTGCGCGACGATTCTGGCGACCACGCCCGGTTTTGCCGAACCGTTGCCCGCCGCCGGGGGCTTCCCATCACGGTGGTTGAGCTGAATCTGGATGCCAACGCCGGCCAGGCAGCCGCCCGCAACGCCCGCATGGCAGCGATCGCCCGCCACGCCATCGGCCGCGGGATCGACGACGTGTTGTTTGGCCACCACGGTGACGACCGCATCGAATCGTTTCTGTTCAATCTGCGCCGTGGCACGGGACTCGACGGGCTGGCTCCCATTCTACCGGCCGACGACTTCCCCATCCCCGGCACGAATCTACGAACCGTCCGGCCCCTGCTCGACTTCACGCGCGGCCAGTTGGAGACCTACGTTCGCCACCGCGGCGTTGCGTTCGTCGAAGACCCCACCAACGCCACGGACGACTACGCCCGCAACCGCATCCGCCACCACCTGGTCGACGAGCTGGCCGAATCCCCGAAGATGCGCCGCCGTATCCTGCGCGCCATCGACCATCTGCACGACGAGCGAAGCGCCGCCGACGCCCACGCCGACGAGCTGGCCGAAGGCGCCGCGATTTCGTCGCCGGGAATCCACCGCAAGACCTTCCGGCGCGACGTACTCGCCGACGCACCGGCGGCGACGGCCGCCCGGCTGTTCCAACAGCGGATGCCGAGCCTCGACGCAGATGCGCTCGACCGCATCGCACAGGCCATTCGCAAAGAACACACCGCCCCGAAGGTGCTGACACTGACCGGTTGCGTTGTCACGGTGGTGCGCAATCGCGTCGTCTTTGAGCGCTCCTTTCAGCGCGGCGGGCGCGATGTACTCCAACGCTGTGCCCTCCCCCTTAGCATCAGCCCCTTCGACGGAGGGTGGGCCCCCTTCTTCGGCGGAATGGTTCGCTGGAGCAGCGTCTCTGATCCCGGCGGCGACGACGAACCACGGGTCAACCGCTGGACGGCGATGTTTGACGCCGATGAACTCGCGCTCCCTCTAACCGTCTCCGGGTTCACCCCCGGCGCCCGGCTTCCACGACAACGAGCCGACGGATCGGTCTATCACCAGAAACTGACAAAAATCTTCTCCGAATTTCAGGTCGATGCCGACGTCCGTTGGCGCTGGCCCTGCCTCTACGATGGTGAGGGCGAACTGGTGTGGGCCGCCGGGCTGCGCCGCGGTGCCGCCGCCCGAGCGCTTCCCCGCACATCGCAGATGTGGAGGTTATCTGTGGTGCCTGCAGACGAACTGACTGTAATTCTTCAACATTGACGGAATGATCCGTCGCCGTGAGCTCTTTTTATGGGCGCTATCTCCCCGACGAAACGGGGTTTTCCCACCGGCTCAAACCGGTTGAACCCCCTCTGGGGAGGTGATATAGCTAGCCGGCAGAGCGCCCCGTCGACGCCTCTGCGCTCGCCAATCCTCTGTTTCGACGAGGCCAAACGTGCTCAACAAGGTTCCATTTCGCGCCATCTTCATCTGGGCTGCCCTCATTGTCGCAGCGGTGGTCATCTTCCAACTCGTCAGTGATGACGAACCGGAGGTCGCCGAGATCACCTTCAGTGAATTTCGCGCCGCCGTTGAATCCGGGGACGTCGACTCCGTCGAGATCGAAGACCTGGAAATCGAAGGGGAATTCGCCGAAGAGTTCGCCGAAGACGACCATGACGGCGTCGCCGACTTCACCACCATCGGGCCCGTAGGCGAAGACCTGCAGGATATGATGATGGCCCAGGGAGTGGACATGACCTTCGAGGAGGTGGAGCAACACAGCCTGTGGCGTCAGTTGCTGATCACCTCCATCCCCCTGTTGTTTCTGGTGATTCTGTTCATCTTTTTGATTCGCCACTTCCAGGGCGGAGGCTCCGGAAAGGCAATGACCTTCGGCAAGTCGAAGGCCAAACTGCTCGACGAATCGGGCACCACTGTCACCTTCGACGACATCGCCGGGATCGAAGAGGCCAAAGAGCAGCTTCAGGAAGTCGTCGAGTTTCTCAAGAACCCGCGAAAATTCACCCGCCTGGGCGGCCGGATCCCCAAAGGGGTGTTGCTGATGGGCCAGCCCGGCACCGGAAAGACCCTGCTCGCCCGGGGAGTCGCCGGCGAAGCCGGTGTGCCCTTCTATTCGATCTCCGGGTCCGACTTCGTGGAGATGTTTGTGGGAGTGGGCGCCTCTCGTGTGCGCGACCTGTTTGAACAGGGCAAAGAAAACGCTCCCTGCATCATCTTTATCGACGAAATCGACGCCGTGGGCCGCCAGCGAGGCGCCGGAATGGGCGGAGGCCACGACGAACGCGAGCAGACGCTCAACCAGCTTCTGGTCGAAATGGACGGCTTCGAGGCCAATGAAGGGGTCATCTTGATCGCGGCGACGAACCGCCCCGACGTGCTCGACCCGGCGCTGCTTCGGCCCGGCCGGTTTGACCGGCGCATCAATGTCGGCCCCCCGGACGTGCGCGGCCGCGAGGAAATCCTCGAAATCCACACCCGCCGCACCCCCACCGCCGACGACGTCGACCTGGGCAACATCGCCCGGGGAACCCCCGGATTCTCCGGAGCAGACCTGGAAAACCTGGTCAACGAGGCTGCGTTGCTGGCAGCGCGAAAAGGCAAAAAGCAGGTCGAAGAGGAGGATTTTGAAGCCGCCAAAGACAAGGTGTTGATGGGAGTGGAGCGAAAAAGCGTGGTGCTCACCGATGAGCAGAAGCGCACCACCGCCTACCATGAAGCGGGCCACGCCATCGTCGCGCTGCTTCAGGACAACACCGACCCGGTCCACAAGGTCACCATCATCCCCCGCGGGCGCGCCCTTGGCGTGACCCAGCAGCTTCCGGACCAGGACCGCTACAACCTGGACCGCGACTACATCATCAAGCGCATCTCCGTGATGATGGGCGGTCGCGCCGCCGAACAGATCGCCTTCAACCAGATCACCACCGGCGCCGGCCAGGACATCGAACAGGCCACGCAGATGGCGCGCAAGATGGTCTGCGAGTGGGGCATGTCCGACACCATCGGACCGCTGTACTACGGCGCCGAAGGCGGCGAAAAACCCTTCGTGGGCAAAGCCGGCGGCACCCCGGGCCAGGCCGGAGGTCCCTACAGTGAACATCTCGCCGAAGATATCGACTCCGAGATCCGACGTATCGTCACCGAGCAGTACCAGATGGCTCTGGAGATTCTGCGCGACAACGAGGATCTGCTGGAGCTGATGAGCGAAGCGCTGCTCGAATTCGAGGCCCTCGACGCCTCCGAGATCGATCACCTCGTCAACAAGCGTGACCTGGAGTGGATCCGCGACAAGCGCAAGAAGGAAAAACTGCTGGAAAAAGAGCGGCGTGAACGAGCCGCCAAACGCCGTGCCGCCGAAAAGAAGAAAGAAGAAGCGGCCGAAAAACCGGCCGATGCCGGCCCGGTCGGCAAGAACCTGGCCCCTTCCAACACCTGATTTTCGCCCCCTGATCCCGCCGAGATGAGCTTCGTCGCCACCTGCCAGCCCCGCGCTTGTCCCCCGGCCGTGACGGTGGGTAACAAGACCATGCACTTCGGCGATCGGGCCTACATCATGGGCGTGGTCAACGTCACGCCCGACTCCTTTTCCGATGGCGGGAAGTTTCTCGACCACCAACACGCCATCGACCACGCGATGGGCATGGTCGACGCCGGCGCCGATATTATCGACATCGGCGGCGAATCGACCCGCCCCGGCGCTGATCCCGTCGACGCCCAACAGGAAGTTGAGCGGGTACTCCCGGTGATCGAAGGGGTGCGAAACCAGTCCGACGTCTGGATTTCGGTGGACACCTACAAATCAGCGGTTGCCGCCGCGGCGGCCGACGCCGGCGCCGACATCATCAACGACATCAGCGGGCTGGGCTTCGACGAGGATCTCGCTGACACCGTCGCCGACACCGACACCGCCCTGGTGTTGATGCACATCCGCAAAACGCCGAAGAGCATGCAGAAGGACATCGACTACGACGATGTAGTCGACGACATTCTCGGCTATTTTCACACCCGGGTTCAGCGGGCGGAACGCGCCGGCATCTCGCCAGAACGCGTCATCCTCGACCCGGGCATCGGTTTTGGTAAAACGGTCGAACAGAATTATCGGCTGCTGCGCGAGCTGAATACCTTCGCACAGCTTGGCCATCCGCTTTTGGTGGGCACCAGCCGCAAAAGTTTCATCGGCGCTGTCATCGACAAACCGCCTCAGAAGCGGCTGTGGGGCACGGCAGCGACGGTCGCCTGCTCGCTGTTGACCGGCGCCGACATTGTTCGGGTACATGACGTCGAACAGATGGCCGACGTGGTTCGCACCGCCGAAGCCATCGCCGCGATGGGCGGGCCCGGCTGACTCGACGGGCCAAATTTTTGCTCTTCGCCCGTTTGTGTCCCACTATTAGCCCGATTGTTGTTGAACTGATACCGGTTTCGTCACCGGGGTGGCATGGAGGCTCTTTCCGACATCTTTCGACTCGATACGGGCTGGCAGGTGATGTTTACCCTGCTGGACCTGGTGATCGTGTACTATGTCATCTACCGCATCCTGTTGCTGATCAAAGGCACCAGGGCGTTGCAGATGCTCATCGGGCTGGTGGCGATCCTGATTCTGTTCTTTCTGTCTCAGGAAGAGTATCTGCACCTGACGACCACCCACTGGGTGATCGACATCTTCATGGCCAATCTGATCATCATCGTGGTGATCATCTTCCAGGAGGATATCCGCCGGGCGCTCGCCCAGTTCGGAAGCACCACTCTGATGGGCGGCAGACGCGGTTTCGAGGAAACATCGGTGCTCGAAGAGGTGATCAAAGCCTGTGTGATGCTGTCGAATCGCAAAGTGGGCGCGCTGATTGCCATCGAACGGGAAGCCGATTTGAGCCATTATGTCCAGGAAGGCCTCGAAGTGGACGCCGTCGCCTCGAAGGACATGTTGTTTACGATCTTTTTGCCAGAGCACCAGAACCCGCTGCACGACGGAGCGGTCATCGTGCGCAAGGGCCGGATCGCGGCGGCGGGAACATTTCTGCCCCTGACGATCAACCCGCGGGTTGAAAAATCACTGGGCACCCGCCACCGGGCGGCCATCGGACTGACCGAGGACACCGATGCCGCCGTCGCCGTCGTCAGCGAAGAGACCGGTCGCATCTCGGTGGCCCACGACGGCGAGTTGTTCAAGGACCTGGACGCCAACGAGATGCGGGCATTCCTGCAGCGCGTCTACAGCCCACGGCATCTGCATCGGCGTCGAGGCACTCTGCTGGACCGGTTCCGCTCCGAGATCAGCTCCTCCTCCGGGTCCGACGGCGACGACAATCCCGACGGCGAAGACGACGAAACGACCACTGAATCCGACAAGAAGAGTTCATGAACGGCGGCGTACTCATCGATCTGGGGCGGCAGATCTTTGTGAGGAACTTCTATCTGAAGTTCATCGCGATCATCTTGACGCTGGCGCTGTACATCTGGGTCAGCGAGGACCGGGAGACCGTCGTCGCCGCCCACGCCCCGGTGCAGATGGTGGTGCCCGACGATATGATGCTCGTCTCCGAGCCGCTGGACCGGGTCACCGTGACCATCCGCGGTCGCTGGTCCGACATCGATCGGTTCGACACCGGCGATATGGACCCGATCCGCCTCGACCTGAGCCCTGCGGACGATGAAACGGTCGTCTCCATCACCCCCGATATGATCCGGGTGCCCCCGGCACTTCGGGTCACCGACGTGGAACCGGACAACATCTACGTGGAACTGGAGCCCGAAATCACCCGCACCGTGCCGCTTGAACCCCAGGTCTCCGGATCGGCTGCCGACTCCTATACCGTCGAAGATATTCGGGTCCGCCCCGAAACCATCACCATCCGCGGGCCCCAGTCTCGCGTCGAACAGATCGATGAGATCCAGACCGAGCGCGTCGACATCAGCGGCCAAACCGACTCCATCGAGCGCGAAGTCCGCCCTCGAATCGAGGACGGACTGGTCACCGCCGAGTTGGACGAACCCATCGTCGTGACCGTGGACATCGAAACCGAAGAGATCACCGAAACGCTCAGCGCCATCCCCGTCGAAGGGGTCAACACCCGCTACAGAACCACCGTCGAGCCCGCTGAGGCCGATGTCACCGTCTACGGACCCCAGTCGACGATCGAACAGTTGGATCTGGACCTGATTCGCGGCGAAATTGACCTGACCGAAGAAGACGAGCGCCCCCCCGGGGCGTTCTCCCGAGGCGCGGAAGTGGTCAACCTGCCGTCGGACGTGGAGTTTCGCCGCATCCACCCGGAGCGCTTCCGGGTGACCACCGAGGCCGTCGCTGAATCGCAGGACGACGACATCGCCGATGGCGACGGTGACGACGCCGATCTGTGACTTTCCGCCGGCGCTGAGGTGGCCATATTTGTAGCTGCCGCAGCAGCCTAGACTTGCCCGCTGCGGTGACCATTGCTATTCGAGGGGGACGCGTCCAGCGCGTGGTAATCCGTACTTTTTCCAGCGATCACATCCATGACGGAACGCAAGCTTTTCGGCACCGACGGTATTCGCGGCGTAGCCAACCAGTATCCAATGACCGCCGAGTTGGCGGTGCGGCTGGGCCAGGCCATCGCTTACTACTTTCAGCAACGGGACAACGGCCACACCAAGACCTTCGGCCAGCGCACCCGAATTGTCATCGGCAAGGACACCCGGGTGTCGGGCTACATGTTCGAGTCCGGTCTTGCCGCCGGAATCACATCGATGGGTGCCGACGTCCAGCTCGTCGGCCCCCTGCCCACCCCGGCGATCTCCTTTGTGACCACCAGCATGCGCGCCGACGCCGGCATCGTCATCTCCGCGAGCCACAACCCCTACCAGGACAACGGCATCAAGCTGTTCGGCGCCGATGGCTTCAAGCTGCCCGACAAGGAAGAGCTGGCCATCGAGGAGTTGATCCTGGGCGACAATCCCCCCCGCCCCGAGCCCGAAAGCGTCGGCAAAGCCACCCGCATCGACGACGCCGGTGGGCGCTACGTGGTGTTTCTCAAACACACCTTCCCCCGGGATCTGACCCTGGATGGGCTTCGCATCGTCGTCGACTGTGCTCACGGTGCGGCCTACAAGGTCGCCCCCACGATCCTTCGCGAACTGGGCGCTGAAGTCTTCACCGTCGGCGTCGACCCCGACGGCTTCAACATCAACCAGGACTGCGGCAGCCTCTACCCCCACCGCACCGCCCAGCGCGTCCGAGAGACCCGTGCCGACGTCGGTATCAGCCTCGACGGCGACGCCGACCGCATCGTGCTGGTCGATGAAAAAGGCGATGTCGTCGACGGCGACGGCATCCTGGCGCTGTGCGCGATGCACCTGAAGGAACAGGGCAAGCTGGCCAATGACACCCTGGTGACCACGGTGATGAGCAACGTGGGCCTGGAGGTGGCGCTGCAGCGCCAGGGCATCGATCTGGTGCGCACCGCCGTGGGCGACCGCTACGTCGTCGAGGAGATGCGCAAAAACGGCTACAACCTCGGCGGTGAGCAAAGCGGGCACCTGATCTTTTTGGACCACTCCACCACCGGCGACGGCATGCTCGCCGCGCTGCAGGTGCTGGCGATTCTGCAACGCCACCAGAAACCACTGAGCGAGCTGGCCGCCGTCATGCAGCCCTTCCCCCAGAAGTTGGTCAACGTCGACGTGCGGGAGAAGCCGCCGCTCGAACAGCTCGACGACTTCCAGCAGCTCGTCGGCCAGATCGAAGAGCAGCTCGGAGGCGAAGGCCGCGTCGTCGCCCGTTACTCCGGCACCGAGTCCAAAGCCCGCATCATGGTCGAGGGCCCCGACGAGAACACGGTCCGAGACTACGCCCAGCAGCTCAGCCGTCAGTTGCAGGCGACCATCGGAGCCTAAGTTCACCGTTTTTGTTCCCCCCCACCAAGAGAAGTGACCATGAAGTCTGCCATTCGTCCTCGCCTCGGAGTCAATGTCGACCACGTCGCCACGGTGCGCGAAGCCCGTGGAACCCACTACCCGGAGCCGGTCACCGCCGCCTCGCTCGCCGAGCTTGCCGGCGCCGACCAGATCACCATTCATCTTCGCGAGGATCGCCGCCACATCCAGGACCGCGATGTGCGCCTGTTGCGTGAGACCGTCGAAACCAGGCTGAACCTGGAGATGGGCGCCACCCGGGAGATGCTCGAGATCGCCGACGACATCCAGCCCGACATGGTCACCCTGGTGCCGGAGCGGCGCGAAGAGCAGACCACCGAAGGAGGGCTTGACGTGGTGGGCAACGCCAGCCGGCTCGCCGACTATCTGTCGGAGCTGTCGGAATGCGGCGCCCATCTCAGCCTCTTTATCGACCCCGACCCCGACCAGATCGCCGCCAGTGCCCGGCTCGACGTCGACATCGTCGAGCTGCACACCGGCGACTACTGCGAGGCCGCCGGGCCCTTCACCAACGCACACCGCCCCTCCAACTTCGACCGCAAACAGGAGCTGAAGCGACTCCGGGAAGCCGCCCGCGTCGCCGACTCGCTGGACCTGGTCGTCGCCGCCGGCCACGGGCTCGACTACAAAAACGTGCTCGACGTCGCCGCCATCCCCCAGTTCGAGGAGTTCAACATCGGCCACAGCATCGTCTCCCGCGCCGTACTGGTGGGCTTCGAACAGGCCGTCCGCGAAATGATCGACGCCCTGCACACCGGCCGCCGCACGGCCCTCGAACTCCTCTAACCACCCAGCACCCAGCACCCAGAGCCCAGCGCCCAGAGCCCAGAGCCCAGCGCCTATGAAACTTGTAACCCCCCAGACCATGCAGCAGATGGACCGACGCACCATCGACGATGTCGGTGTGCCCGGCGAAGTGCTGATGGATCGCGCCGCCCGGGGGGCCGTGGATGCACTGCTTGAGCACTTCGAGCTGTCCGACGGCGCCCGAATCGGCATCGTCTGTGGTACGGGAAACAACGGCGGCGACGGGTTGGCGATGGCCTCGATGCTCGCCCACCGCGGATTCGACCCCCGTGTGGTCGTACTGGGCACACGCGACAGCCTCTCCCATGACGCCGGTGTGTACTTCGACGTGGCCGACCAACTGGTGGATCACGTCGAGATCGCCGACGACGAAGAGTCGTTGCAAACCATTCTGCACGCCCAGCCCGACTGCCAGCTTTGGTGCGACGCTCTCCTGGGAACGGGGATCGATCGGCCGGTGGGCGGCCGCTACGCAACAGCCGTCGAATTTCTGGATGAGCAGCCTGCGCCGCTGCTCGCCGTGGACATCCCCAGCGGCGTCGACGGCAACACCGGCCAGATTCTGGGTGTCGCCGCCGATGCCGATCTGACCGTGACCTTCGGGTTCACCAAGATCGGCCAGTGCCTCGACCCGGGTCGCCAGAAGTGCGGACGGCTCGTCGTGGTGGACATCGAAATCCCCGATCAGGTGCGCGATGACATCGGCGCCGATGCGGTAGGGCTGGACGAAGACTGGCTGCGCGAACATCTGCCCCGACGCCCGGTGGACATCCACAAAGGTGGCGCCTCAAAGACGCTGCACGTCGGCGGGCAGCCCGACACCGCAGGGGCGATCGCCCTGTCTGCGCGGGGGGCGCTCGTCGGCGGCGCCGGGCTGATCACCGTGGCCACCGACCGGCGAACCCAGCCGATGATTCCCACCACCACCCCGGAGGTGATGGCCCGCGGCATCATCGACTTCGACGCCGGTTCCTACGACGAGGCGGCCTTCGACAAGCTGGTCGCCGCCTCCGACACCGTCGTCATCGGGCCCGGGCTCGGAACCGACGGCACGGCCTCCCAGATGCTGCTCGACGTACTCGCCGCCGATCCGGTGCAGCTCGTCGCCGACGCCGACGCGCTGAACCTGGCGGCCCGAAAGCCCAACATCGAAACGGCACTCGCCGACAGCGGCAGCGCCGACGAAATGGTGCTGACCCCACACCCCGGCGAAATGGCGCGGCTTCTGAACATCGACATCCCCGATGTGCTCGCCGATCCCGTCGATGTGGCACAGCGGGCTGCCGACAGGTATTCGTCGACCGTGGTGCTGAAGACCGCCGCCACCGTCATCGCCGACGACGACGGCCGGCTCGCCATCAGTCGCACCGGATCTGCCGGAATGGCCACCGGCGGGATGGGCGACGCTCTCACCGGGCTGATCGCCGCCGCCTTCGCCGATACCGACAACGCCTTCGACGCCGCCTGTATCGGCGTGGTCACCCACGGGCTCGCCGGTGAGTTCGCCGCCAAAACCACCGGCGTGCGCGGGCTGACGGTACGACGACTTCTCGACGAAGTCCCCGTCGTCTGGCAGGCTGTCGGCGGCTGATATGTTGCGTCTCCTCCCCATCACTGCGTTCATTGCCCTCGTTGTCCCGGCGCTGTTTGCCGGCTGCAGCGATCCCGCCGATCCCATCGACATGGGCCAGTTGTGCGCCCCGGAGGCCGATGACTGTCCCGACAGCGCAACGCTGACCCGTGACGGCCCGGGACGCAACTCCCTGGATCTAATGCTGCACCACGACGGTGCCGACAACGGCGACTCCACGGTGCGCATCCGCGTGACCACCGACGAAGACATCGACCCGCCGGACTCCCGGTCCACCGACGAAGATGGCGCGCTGATCTTATACGACGAGCACCTCTCGCCGGGTCCCGACGAAACGATCGCCAAGCAGCTCGACGCCTACCACCTGACCGTGGTCAGCGAGCTTCAGCTTCAGTTGACCTGCATCGAGGGAAGCTGCGACCACCGGCTCGAATACCTCTATTTCGCCGACTCCATCGAGTGCGTCGACACCGACATGTGCCGCCGAAACGAGTTCTGCGAGCCCGCCTATGGCCGCTGTGCCGAATGCACCGGCGACGGCCACTGCGAAGGCGAGCAGGAATGTTTGCGCGAAACCGGAACCTGCTATCCCGGCGAGACCACGGGCTGCAACAACGCCGGCTCCGGCCCCGCCGGCCTGCCCTGGGGCCCCGCAGCGCTGCTGGTGCTACTCGGCATCGCCGCCGTACGCATTCGCCCCAGAAAAGCCGCCCTCGCTGCCGCTGTCGTCTGCACAGCGGCTCTCGTCGCTCCTGTGTCGGCCAGCGCCGAGACGGGCGCTTCGCTCAACGCCGGCGGTGGCATGCGCATTCTCACCGGGGACACCGGCGAGATGACCGGCGTGGGCTGGGGGATCAACGTCAACCAGCAGCTTCGCTGGCGCCGTGTCGGCGCCAAGTTCGAGCTGTCGACCAACTCCTTTCCCATCCACTCCGGCGCCCCCGAAGGCAGCCGATTGTCCGGATACGCCGTCACCGTCGGCCCCCGCGCCTTCATCCCCCTGCCCATTCAGTTGCGCGCCCTGGGCGAAGACGAGCCCTTCGAGTTGCTGGTAGCCGTCGACTACTCCAACTGGAACGTCGCCGAAAACCGCCTCGCCCCAACCACCGGGCTTCACCGACGTTTCCACGGTGTCGGCCCCACCCTGGGGCTTACCTGGCGATCCGGCGGGCTGAACATCGGTGCCCGCGCCGGTTATCTGCACCTGTTCGGCTGGCCCGGCGACATGATCTCGTTGCACCTGACCGTCGGCATCGGCTCCTGAGCCCGCCAACCCGCTGAACGCGGTGCGCTGAGGCGCTGAACGCTGAGACGCTGAGACGCTGAGACGCTGAGGCACGGAACGCTGAGTCGCGGAGCGCTGAGTCGCGGAGCGCTGAGTCGCGGAACGCGGGGGCGCGGAACGCTGAGTCGCTGAAACGGAACGCGGAGCGCGAAAAATGAACGCTAACCGCAGAAACTGAACGCGATACGCTGAAAAGCTCGCGAAGATGAAGCGAAATCGCGAAGTTGGGGTGGCTTGCGGTGCCACGAGTGTTTATTCGCCGCAACGGGCTCGAACCCA
>SKMT01000265.1 GCA_007120915.1 Myxococcales bacterium
CGACGCTGGTCTCCGGTTCATCCCCGATGATCGCGTCGTCGCCGATGTCGAAATCGTCGGCGATGGTTTCGGCGAGGCGCTTGCGTACAAGCGGCACCCGGGTGGACCCGCCGACCAGGAACACACCATCGATGTCGGTGGGCTCGATGTCGTGGCGGTCCATGGCGGTGTCGACACCGCGGCGGCAGGCCAGGATCGTCGACTCGACCAGATCGTCGACGACAGCGTCGAAGTCGTCGCGGCTCACCGTCAGTTGGACGTCCACCGGATCGCCGGCGCGGTCTTCGAACAGCGCTGGTTCGTCGATGTCGACCCGGCTGTCGTCGCTGAGTCGTTCCTTTGCATCTCTGGCGACGCGACGAAGTGCTTCGAAGGCGATCAGATCGACGTCGGTGTCGACGTCTTCGCTCAGGTCGGCGCCGGCGTCGATGAGATGGGATCGCAGGTGGTCGGCGAGGCGCCGGTCGAAGTCGTCGCCGCCCAGGTGGTTGTCGCCGTCGATGCTCAAGACCTGATATTCGCCGTAGATCGAGCGGATGATCGACACGTCGAAGGTTCCGCCGCCCAGGTCGTAGACCAGGTAGATGCCGTCGCCGAGGCCCTGGTTCCAACTGTGATAGATGGCGGCGGCGGTCGGTTCCTGGACCAGCCCACCGACGCGAAGTCCCGCCTGTTGGCCGGCCCGTCGGGTCGCTTCGATCTGGGGGGCGTCGAAGTAGGCGGGAACGGTGATGACGGCATCGCGAGCCAGGAGGTCAAGATCGTCGTACTGGCGGCTGAGATGATGGCGCATCCGGTCGGCGATGGCGGTGACGATCATCGCCGAGATCTGTTCGGGGGACTGATCCTGGGCGGCGCTGATGGTTTCGTCAGAGCCCATCAGCCGTTTGACGGACTCAATCAGCGGTGCGTCGTGGTGGTCTTCGAGAGCGTCCCAGCCCACGCGCCAGCGCCCCTCGCCGGCGGAGCGGACTATCGAAGGCAGGGTGGTGCGGCCATCTTCGTCGGTGGCGACCTGTGGTTCGGCGGAGTCGGGCAGAAATGCGGCGGCGACGGTGCGGGTGGTGCCCAGGTCGATGCCAAATGGCGGGCTGATCTTCATTGGTTGTCCCCCTGGTCGTCGCTGGTGGTGGTGCGGGCGGGGGTAGACCGGCGTTCGCGGCGCATGATTTCGGGCAGAAACGGGGGGCGCGCGTACAACTGCTCATCGCCGATGGCAGGCAGCACCAGTGCGTCTTCCAGGGTGGCGGTGAGCTTCGGGATGTCGGCGGTACGCTTTTCTGGCACCGCTTCTCGGGCGAGCTCCCACAGGTCGGTGTCGCCGGCCGGTCGCGGTGGAGTCAGCGCGATCCATCGGGCGCGGGCGACGGCGTCGGAGGTCATCTCACGCCAGGCTTGCTGCAGCTCATTGCGCTCGTCGGCGTCGAGAAATCGCGACTTGCTGCGCAACTGACGGGTCAGCTTTTCTTCGTCATCCGCCGGGTTTAGCCCCCAGCGTTCGAAGGGGTTGTCGTCAATCTTCATGGTCGGGCTCCAGAACGAGATGAAACCGCTCGATTTCGCCTTCCAGATCGGCACGGTATCCGGCGAGCAGATCGTTTTCGGGATACAGCGTTTCGGCGCGCTCGATTTTCTCTGCGGCCCGTTCGATGAGGGGGCGGATGCGGTCGCGAATCAGATTCACGCGGGCGGTGGCGTCGGGGAGCGCGGCGGTTTTGAGTAAGTCGCGGTTTGCCTGCTCCAGAAGCACATAGGACAGAAGCCGGGAGGCGTTTCGGTGGCCGGGACAGATCTGGAGGGCCGCCTCGAAGGCGGCTTTTCGGTCATCCAGTGACAGTTCTTCCTCTCCCTGGAACACGCGCAGGTCGGCGATGGCGCCTTCGAGCCCGAAGGCGTCGTCATCGGCGGAGTCGGCGAGCCGTTCGGTACACGGTTCGAGCCTGTCGACCATCGGGGGAATGATGCCCAGTTCGTCATCGCGCCCGGCGTCGCGCAGGTTCCAGATCACGTCGAGCCCGCGTCGAAGCAGCACTCGGCTCAGCGGGGCGGGGAATTGAAGATGTCGGCAACGAGTCAGAGCGCCGTCGAAGACATCGAGAATCGGCTGGAGTTGCACCGAGGAGTAGTCGAGGGATTCGAGCCGCCGGTCCATCGCGTCGACGACGCAACGGGTGAGCACTTTCTGGATCGTTTCGGCGCGTTCGATGGCGCCGTCGGCGACGGGACCCGGGGGGTCGGCGAGGATGTCGTGGGTGGTATTGACGGCGTCGAGCACGAACTGGAGGGGGCGGCGCGACGGGGGAGCATCCCAGCTTTTGAGCCGCAGGGCGTTTTTGCCGGTGCTTCGAAGCCCGGCCATCGGTCCGTCCAGCAGGGTGGTCAGTACCTGTCGGCGCTGCTCGTCGTTCAGTTGCACCGCCGCCGGTTCGAGCACGTTTTTTGTGAAATATTCGCCGTCGGCGAGTGACGCCCAGCAGTTCAGCGCGCGCTTCCAGGTGATCCGGCCCAGATCGAAGCGCGACTCTTCGATGGTGCGCTCGAACAGGCGGGTAAAAAAGATCGCCTGGTGGTGTTCGGTAGCCTCGGAGAAGCCCTTGTTGCGGGCACGTTGCCAGGCTTCGGGCCATGCCTCGGGCATGTCGACCACGGGCTCGATGACCTCCCAGGCGGGGTCGGATTGCAGAGACTCGATCCAGCCGGACCAGCGGTCGGCTGTCGTCTCGTCGACGGTGATAAACCCCCGGGAGAGTCGATCGACGAGCTTCGGAAGGATCAGCCGTGCGTGAAGTCGCACTGCCAACTGGCGGCGCTTTTTTCGTCGCACCGAACCCGGTCTGGGGAGGTTGGGACTCACGTTATCGACTCCAGTTCAGCCAGTGACCATCAGCAATGAGGATTCCGCGTTGACGTACCGTATCGCAGCACTCGGGGGAAACAACATAAGCGAAGGTCTCGATGGGTTCACCGTCAGCGGTCGACACTTCCAGCGGATGGGGCCGGTAAAGAGATCGGCGAACCCGTGGGGTATAACCTTCGATGCGGTCCATTCGCTTCCATGCCGCCGGTGGGTCTTGAAGCTGCAGCAGGGTACCCACGATGTGTCCGTTGCCAATCGTGGCCGCCGGATAGCCTTCTGGAAGCGCCCAGAGCTGGAAGCCTTCAGCCGTCGCCGGGACATGGTCGTCAACCCATCCAGAGATGGCGGGATAGTTTGGTTCGCCCGGTTGCAGCGTACCGTACACAAACACC
>SKMT01000657.1 GCA_007120915.1 Myxococcales bacterium
CGACGGAAACACCACCACGCTGGGGTCGAGCACATTCATGATCACCCCTCCGCCGAGCTGGAACTCCGGCTCAATCATGTACATACCCTGAGCGCCAAGATAGTGCCGCCCCATAAAGTAGGTCTCCCCGCGGGCCATCTCATCGGCGCCCAGCGCGTCGACGTAGTCGTCGCGAAATCCGACGCCGAACCCGTTGTAGTGGTACTCCACGCCTACCTGGTATTCCATGGCTACCCGCTGGATTCCCGTGGTCACCCGGGGCCGATCCCACTGGTCGTCATCCAGGTTCCACAGCACCTCCGCTTCGGTGAACAGCTTCCAGTCCTCGGTCAGCCAACTGAATCCTCCCATCGCGCTGACCCGCTCCCAGAACCGCCCACCGCCGGCGTAGGCGGTGAAGTCCACGCCGGTATACTCTGTTTTTGCCCCGAAGGAGACCGGCTCGTCTTCCCCCCGATCTGCGACCACCACGTCCAGCTCCAGCTCCGGTAGCAGCAACGCCACCATCCGTCCGGCGTCGATCCCCCGGCGCTGCACCGTATCGAGCTCGAAGGGGCTCAGCGGCGCAAACCGGTCGGCCACCGGGAAAATATCGGATACACCCCACCGAATCGCCTGGCGGCCCAGGTACAGATCGAAGGCATCGAAATACACTCCGGCCACGAGCCGATCGATGTCGTGGGTGAGCCGAAAGTCATCGCCCTCCACCAGATCGTAGCGGGTGTCGACCCGCCGGTCGGCTCCCGGGGACACCTCCAGGCCGGGAAGCGCCAGGTCCTCGCTTTCGAACCCAAAATCGAGTTCGCTTCGCTCCCACACAAACCGGTTGTGCAGATTCACATCGACCCGCTCGCCCAGCTCCAGATACCATTCCAACCGGCCCACTCCCCCTCCCAGCCGCCCCCCGGAGGGCATCTCCCCGATCCCGGGATACACCGGCTCCAATTCGCGGAACTCATCGAGATTGCGCAGGTCCATATAGGCGCCGAAAAACTGGACGTTCGAGCCGATCTCGGCGTAGCTCCGATCCGTCTCCCACAGTTCGTACTGGGCCTGGGCGACGGTGGGCGCCATCATCAGTACTGCAGCGGCGACCAGTGAAATCGCTGCTCGTTGTGTCCTCACTCTTCCCCCTTGCGCTCGTCAGCCACGATCTTTCCGCTGTCCATACGCACCACTCGCCTGGATCGTTCCAGCACATCCGGGTCGTGCGACGAGAACAGAAACGTCACGTCGTGTTCCCGGTTCAACTCCGCCATCAGATCGAGCAGTTCTGCCGAGGTCTTGCTGTCCAGATTCGCCGTCGGCTCGTCTGCCAGAACCACCGCTGGCCTCCCCGCCAACGCCCGCACCACGGCCACCCGCTGCTGTTGGCCGCCGCTCAATTCGTGGGGCCTGCGATCGAACATCCCCTCCAGACCCACCTCCGACAGAAGCGACTCCACCCGACGTTTGCGCTCTTTGGCGTCCACCCCTTCCAATAACATCACAAACTCCGCATTTTCATACGCCGACAGCACGGGAATCAGGTTGTAGGCCTGAAATACGAATCCGATCTTGTTGAGCCGAAACTGCGCCGCTTCCGTCTTGTTGAACGCCGACACCTCCGTGCCGTCGACGAACACCTGGCCCTTCGTGGGCCGGTCCAGACATCCGATCTGATTGAGCAGCGTCGTCTTGCCCGAACCCGACGGCCCCGCCAGCGAGGTAAACTCCCCGGGGGCCACCTTCAGGTCCACCCCACGCAGCGCTCGCACCTCGAT
The DNA here is from genome assembly GCA_007120915.1 of Myxococcales bacterium. Classification (GTDB taxonomy): domain Bacteria; phylum Myxococcota_A; class Bradymonadia; order Bradymonadales; family Bradymonadaceae; genus SLJM01. The sequence goes on from SKMT01000657.1 coordinate 1,764, forward strand.
CTCACCCTGATAGAAGGTGCGGTGCACATCCCGAACTTCAATTAATGCCTCATCTGCCGTCATCACTCGCCTCCGTATCGCCACATTCGTCTCAACCCAGCACCCACCACCGAACACCTAATACCGAACACCCACCACCGAACACCTAACACCCGCCTTATTCGTAAAACCTCATCGCCTCCGACGGCGCCAACCGCGTCGCCTTCCACGCCGGGTAAGCCGCACTGATCAGAATGACCACGAAGATCGCGATCGACCCGCCGATCCAGCGCGCCGGCACGATATGGGAGTGGATCACCATCATATCCAGCGACAGCCCCGCCATCTCCATGTCGATGTCGGCAATCGCGCTGATGTCCAGCCCGTAGGTGACCATCCACCAGTGGCCCATCAGTCCCAATGCCAATCCAATTGCCATGCCCACCGCCGTCATCACCGCCGTCTCCAGCAGTATCAACAGCCCGATTCGCTTCGGGGTCAATCCCAGAGCACTGAACAATCCAATTTCGCGCACCCGCTCCATCACCGCCATCAGGAAGGTATTCATGATCCCCAGGGCGACGATGAAGATGATGATGAACATGTAGAAGTAGGTGAAAAGCTCGTCGAACTCGATCAGAGCTGCAAATTCGGGCACCGCCTCATCCCAGGTCATCACCTCCAGTTGATGGCCCTCGAACTGATCTCGAATTCGGCTCGCCACCGAATAGCGCACATCGTCGTCGTACAGTCGCACTCCAAGCTGGGTGGCGCCGTCGCCATAGCCGAGCAGTTGCTGAAGCTCTTCGAAGCGCACGTAGCCGCGGCCCTCACCGTGCTCTCCGGGTGTCGCCTCCATGATCCCGTCGACGAAAAACACGCCGCGGGTAACCTCACCGTCCAGGTCGGTCACCGTGATGACCACCCGGTCTCCGATACCCACGCCCAGATCGTTGGCTTCGCCTTTGCCGATGACGATCGGGGAGTCGCGGTCGCTGAAAAACTCTCCTTCGGCTAGCCGCCCCTCCACATCATAGAAGTAGCGCTCATCGTCGGCTCTCACCCCCAGAATCTGCGCTCCCTCGTTGGTACGTGCCGTACCGACCAGCCCATAGGCGACCACCCGCTGGGCTACGCGCTGAACCTCGCGAATCTCCTCGATTTGTGCACGCCGCTGCTCAACATCTGCAATCGACTGCCCACCGGTGGGAAAGTCCCAGTATCCTTCCCCGTGCACCAACACCTGCCCACCCACCGCGGCAACGACGGCTTCCTCCATCTCCGCATAGCTGTCATCGGCAATCCCGAACATCCACAGCATCAGCCCGTAGCTGAACGCAATCGCCGAGATCACGATGAAGGTGCGCGTTTTGTTGCGCCACAGATTTCGCCACGCAATTTTCAACAGCATCGCACTCTCCCTGTGACATATCCCGCAGGCTCCAACCAGCGACCCCCCATCACGTCCTCCCCGTCATCGCATCTCGTGCATCGAGCCGTATCGA
>SKMT01000558.1 GCA_007120915.1 Myxococcales bacterium
AGCATCTCTTCGGCAGTATCGAAATCACCGCGCGCAAGACTCTGGGCCGCCTCCGTGACCCGCCCGATCGGCCTGGCCAAAAGACGACTTAGCCCGATGGCCATCAAGAACCCGAGCAACAAGATCACCGCCGAGACGCCGAGACCTACGGACAGGTTTTCGTTGTACGCCTCGCGCAGCTGATCCTGAGCGAACGCAATGTGCAGTGTTCCCCGGGTCTGCCCCGGTGTGACAATGGGGGCGAGCACATGCAGCTTGTTGTCGTCAAAGTTCACACGCACCGACTCCCAGTCCGGATCGAGACCAGATTCGACGGTCTCGTCACCACGCCAGGAGGCGACCTCTTCACCATCTTCATGACGGACAACGGCGAAGGCGGCCTCCGGCGTCGTCTCCAACACCGCCAGCAGCTCTTTGACCCCCTGGTCGTCGCCAAAATCGAGGCTCGGTGCTGCCGCCCCGGCCATCACCTCGGCCATATCGACAGCCCGTTGTTCGAGCGCATCGCGGGCCTGATCGTTGAGATGTCCCGGAAAGTAATACAGAACAAAGGCCGACACCACAGCGACGAGCAAGGTCACCAGTGAAATCAGCTTGGCTTGCAGCGAAAACATAGGGCTCCACACCTCGAAGCGAGAACGGTTTGGTGTCCGACATCCTCCATCACGCCCCATCGTGGCGCAACCTCAGCACCCGACAGCGGCGCCGACCGTCGAGCAGCATCGCCAACAGTGCATCACTGGTGCACGACTCCGCCGCCGAAACTGGGGATCCTCAATGGCAAATTGTCTATCAGCGATGGACGGCGTCGGCTGTACGCAGAACCGAGCCGGGAAAGTCAGCCCCCTGAGCCTGGGCCAACCGAAGATTGACGACCAGCTTTACGTCGCCGTTCGGAAGCACTCCGATCGCCGAACCGGATTCGACGAGCTGGTCGGACTGGCCGAACGTCAACACGCTGTTGTCGATCCCCCAACTGGCGATTTGTTCGTTGTGATCCTCAAGGCCCTCGGTGACCAGAATCGCCGAGGATTCGAGTTCGTCCTTCGATTCCTCGAACTGTCGATGGTCGACCGACTCGACGTTGACTCTTCTTCCGTCAAGCTGGAACTGAGTCGAAATGTCGACGAGGGCGTCATAGATCCCCCCCGGAGTGCTCTCCGCTGGATAAACGACGGTGAAGTTTACCTGCTGACCCGGTGTCCGATCGGCGATGTTTCGGTCGTAGGCGAGCAGCCGCATCATGACCAGTGCCGACTGCTCGGCCGCTCCTTCTTCTGCGTGTACCTTCGACGCCAACAGGCTACCGTTGACCATTACCACAGCCACCAACAAGGCGATGGTGATCGACCAACGGCGCCAGCGTCTCAACCGTCGCGGCGACGTCCGATCAACGTCGGCTCGAGCCTCTGTACTCGGGTTGCTCATCAAGGGTTGCCACTGCCGATTAAGCGGGGAAATCACCGGGTAGGTCTCGCCGTCGACCCCGTTAGAAGTCGAACAGATATTTCAGTGAAAATCCAGCGAGAACGTCCGTGGCCAGCTGCGGACCGCTGCGGTATCGGTACAACGGTGCTCCGGCGAACAATTCCATGCGCAAATCTTCGAGAGGACCGTCGGCTTCGCCATCAATGGCCAACCCCAGCAATGCATAGATGCTGCGTTCGGCCTGTGCATCGGGGTTGCCCTGGGGGCTGAACCGGGGCCGAATCCGCTCATCAAAGCCGCGAATGTTGCGCCGAACAGTGCCCTGAACAACCAGGAAACTGCTCAGAGAATCCGTCCAGAGGGCACTGCCCCAGGCCGACGCTTCGAACATCTCGCCGTGAGCATACCCATGTTCGTTCGCCCCCAATGGAATGGTTCCATGCGCCTGAATGCCCCATCCGACACCTTCGCCGACCCCGCGATATGTCAGCCCCGAGACGAGATCGAATGTCCCGCTGCCGATTTGCATCGGATATGGCAACACTGTTTCGCTGCTTCCACGTGTGCTGTCACGCCCTCGTTCATCGATCGAGCCGAGAGGAAACGACGAGCCAACGGTCACATGCAGATGATGATGGTCCGTTGAGAAGAGCCGGACCAGTGCCTTAAACGACGGGTCCACCACGCCCTGGGAGGTGAGAACATAAAACGAGTCGGAGCGTCCGTCATGCAGGTGGCCCAGTCTGTACATCTCCTCTTTGGTGTGATCGATCCACCCCAGGGATGCCACGAGAGTAACCCGATCGATCGGTGCTTACATAACGTTGATGCGATGTTGCACCGTCTGCATCGATGTGTCGCCGAGCACGAACCCGTATCCACCATCGGATTCGGGGGTGACCACGTCACTGGCTGTCACAGGCTCGGATCCATCCAGCACCGTGTTGCGCGAATCGAACTCCAACGAGTAATCGAGCTGCAACTGCCCCCTCTCAAGGGTCTGGGCCAGCGGACCGATCCCGGCGGCCGTCGCCCGCCCCAGATCCCGCTCCAACAGTTCGTCGAGTTTCAGATCCGTCAGATCCGCGACGTCGGGGTCATCATCGACCGGCGCGTCCTCGCCCGGGTCAATATCGTCGGTCGACTCCGGCGTCAGATCGTCCAGCTCTGCGTGCCCCTCATCGGCGACGGCCGGCCCCGCACCGAGCAAGGCGATCAACAGTACACAGGCGGCGAATGACATACACTCATCGCGTCGACAAACATACTTCATGGCAACTCGCCTCTCATTTGTTATTGCGGGACAGTACAGTATCTCTCGCAACACACTCCTCGGTCGTGCCCCTTCAGTAACACGACTTGTGGATTATTGTACAGATTATGGCTTTTCTGGCCGGCAGCAACAGAAATCTTCCGGTGTCCCACCCCGGGTTGTTTACACGTCGACATCCCGCAAATCTGCAGCCAAGCGCTGCCGATCACACATCGAACTCCCCTGTTAGCAGTGGATCAAGCAGACCACCTCTGCGACATCAACTGAAACGTTGGAACATGACGGAAATCTCCGACAGACAACTGGTCACCAACAGCCGACTGCAACGCGAGCTGCACTCTCTGGGTGTAGCCTCCGGCATGGTGCTTATCGTCCACAGCTCGTTGAGCAGCCTGGGCTGGGTTTGCGGCGGAGCGCAGACGGTGATTGAAGCTCTCCAACAGCTACTCGGCCAGCAGGGAACGCTGGTGATGCCGACGCACACCACGCATCTGACCGACCCTGCGGGCTGGCGCAACCCGTCGGTGCCCGAAAGCTGGTGGGAG
>SKMT01000545.1 GCA_007120915.1 Myxococcales bacterium
GACAACCAGTTTGGAAAGCTGGGCGGTGGTGATGACGAAAGCGATCCGCAACGGCGGGTGGTCACGCTGCGAAGTATCAGCCCCGACGAGCCGCTGGAAGGGGTGGTGCAGGTGGGGTCGGGCAGCGGTCACAGTTGTGCGCTCGATAAGCACAACGATCTGTGGTGCTGGGGTCGCAACCACAACGGCCAGTTGGGTCGGGGAGACACTCAGGATGGCTCGCAGCTCGCTGAGTCCGTCAGCGAGATGAATGATCCCGCTGTCTCGCTGAGCGTGGGCTACAACCACAGTTGTGCGCTCGATGCACAGCGTTCGGTGTGGTGCTGGGGTCGCGGTGATCACGGGCAGATTGGACAAGAGGATCCGGGAGACCAGACCGCACCTCAGCAGGTGGAGCTGCCGGGGGAGGCGATAGACGTGGATGCGGGCAGATTTCACAGTTGTGCGGCCGTGGACTCCGGGGATGTATACTGCTGGGGTCGTGATGACGACGGGCAGGCCGGGCAGTCCGACCCCTCCGGGCAGGTCGATGAACCGGAGGTCGTCGACGGGATCGGTGGTTCGGTCGTCGGCGTCAGCGCCGGAGCTCGCCACAGTTGTGCGGTTACAGACACCGCAGAGGTTTACTGCTGGGGCAACAACGACGCCGGCCAACTGGGCGATGAATCCGCCGGCTCCGCCGGCACACCGGTTCGAGTAGAGCAATAATAAAAGTGGCGTTGCCCGCCCATCGCCTCTACGATACGTGTTCGGATGACAACCCAACAAGATTGATCGTTCTCTAGCGCGGCACTGGTATCATGAATCGTTTCCGCATCATCGCAACACTCGCTTCGCTTCTTGTGGTCGTCAGCGGCGCTATTGTCGGCTGTGAGCCGGAGTCTCAACCCCCGCCGGTGGAGCGGGATACGGGCCAGCCGGATGCCGGTGAGCCCGAAGATGTAGAGGATGAGGACGTCGACGTCGACGTCGATCCGCCTGCTCCCCCTCAGATGGAGGTCAGCCCTGACAGCATCACCTTCGAAGGGATTGAAATCGACGATACGGAAACGGCACAGGTGACCGTGGACAACACCGGAGAGGCAGATCTGACAGTCGAAGACGTCGAACTTTCGATCGAAAACTCCCAGGATCACCAACTGGTACTGGGAGAGGATTCCGCAGAACTGCCCGTGGAGGTGCCCTCCGATCAACTGGTCGACTTCTATGTGGAGTACACCCCGATTCAGGCCGGTTCGACCACGGGAGAGGTGGTCATCGAATCGGATGCCGAAGACGAGCCGGTACAGTCGATTCGCATCGAGACTGTATCGGCCTACGCGGAGCTGGAAGCACCGGATCGAATCACCTTTGATGCCCTCGATCCGGGCGATTCGCAGACCATCGAACAGTTGAAGATTGCAAACCGGGGCATGCAGACGCTTCAGGTGGATGACATCTATGTCGACCCCGACAGCTCCGACCCCGATGCATTCTCCATCGAAGTCATCGATGCCACGGGGACCGTCGATTTTCCCGCCAGCCGTGATCGCCACGCCTTCTGGTATCTCAACGTCACCTTCGAGCCCGACGATGACGAGCTGAAGACCGCTGAGATTGTTATCGAGAGCAATGATCCGGCCCACGAAGAGTACATCATCGAAGTCAGCGGCAACCACGCTGAGCCATGTCTGAGCACCAGCGGAAACCTCGATTTCGGGGAGATGTCCGACGGCGAAGAGATCACCGACACCGTCACGTTGCTCAACTGCAGCCTGGTCGCCGATCTGGAGGTGACGGACATCGAGATTGCCGATGATGGCGATGGGGTGTTCGAGTTGGTTGATGAAGTCGATGATCCGGTGGAGCTGGAGCCGACGCAGACCTATGACTTCGAGGTGCGGGCCACCATGGTCACCGACCAGGATGTGAAGGGTCTGTTGACGATGTCGTCCAACGACCCGGAGGCGTCAGAGGTCGAACTGGAGCTTCGCGCCCGACCAGACTAAGCTGCGGGTTGTGGTGCAGAACCCCGAAAATTATACTTCACGCAGATCTGTTGTCCGCAGGAACAATCTCTGGTTTTCGCCGCTGTACGTGAAGATGTCACGGCGGCTCAGGAGTCGACGATGACCGCACGCAGTGGTTGGCTGGTAGTAGCATTGGTGATGGCCACAACCCTGATCGCACCGGCTGACGCCGAGGCGCAGCGGGGGGATGTCTCCGATGAAGTCAGGTTCGAGGAAGAGCTCAACCCCAATGAGTTCATGGTCACCGGCAGGATCCGGGCGGTTCGGGTGCCCAATTTTGTGCTGGGGATGTTCTTCGACCAGCATGCGTCGCACTGGTCGGATGGACAGCGTAACTTCAGCTTTGGCGGGGAGTTTGTCTGGCGTCGGGGCACCGACTTTGAGCTGGGAGTGGCCTTCGACTACGCCGATCTATCGATGCCAGAGGCGTTCTGGAAGGAGACCGGCGATAACCCGCAGTCTGCGGAGTGGACTGAGATCGATCTGAAGCTGTATTCGGTGGTGTTTACGGCGTACTGGTTCTGGGATGTACAGCCCTGGCTGACGCCCTATCTGGGCGGGGGAATGGGGCTTGGATTCACCGGTGGCGATATCGTGCGCTACGACCCGAACGAAGGCTACGGTGACTGCTACGATCATCTCGGTGGAGCGGAGACCGGTTTTGCTCCTCCGGCGTGTAACGACGATCAGGCAATCGATTACGAAAATCCCAACTACGAGGAGAATGTCTGGCCGGTGTACCCGGTGGTCAACCTGACGACGGGAGTGCGATTTAACATCCAAGACTACGGGGTGCTCAAGATCGAGGGGGGCATCCAGCCCTATGCGTTTGTGGGAACGAGCTTCGGGGCGCAGTTCTGAAAGGCGGGTGGTGGGTGTTAGGTGGTGGGTGTTAGGTGTTGGGTGGTGGAAGTGGGGGTGTGTTGTATCGCGTCGGGCATCTCGACTACACTGCCGCTGATACTGCCCCCCGGTCGGGGAGGGGGAGCTTCGGACGTCGCCGGATGGCGGGGTCGGGAAGCGGTTTCGGTGCGCGAGGGCGTGCCGATGTATTTCGCATCCGAAGGGAGCTGTTCGTGGAAGAAGAGCAGGAAAAACAACTCGTCAAAGCTGCCCAGGAGGGCGATCGGAAGGCCTTCCAGACGCTGGTGGAGACCTACCAGCGCAAGGTCTACGGTGTCTGTCTGGGTATGCTCAAAGACCCGGCCGACAGCAAAGACGTCAGCCAGGAAGTCTTCATCAAGGTCTACCGGTATCTGGACAAGTTTAACTTTGAGTCGTCCTTTTACACCTGGCTGTACCGGATCACCGTCAACAAGTGCATCGACTTCATCCGCAAGCAGAAGCGCAAGCGCGAAGTCGACTACGACGACGGGATTTTGCGCGATGACGACGTGGAAGGTGATGACGAGATCTTGCCGTCAAGGCTGGGGCTGAACCCGGACAAGGTGTACGGGCGAAAGGAGCTGCGCTCCCAGATGCTGGAGGCGTTGGAGTCGTTGTCTGAGAAGCACCGCACCATATTGATTCTGCGCGAAGTCGAGGGGCTGAGTTACTCAGAGATGGCGGAAGTGCTGGATATCTCCAAGGGTACGGTAATGAGTCGGCTGTATCATGCTCGCCGCTACTTTCAGGAAGCGGTCAAGGAGTATATCGGCGACGAATTGAAGGTGGTGTAACGAGGCGACGATCGCGGTGTGGTCAAGAAGTGTAATAATTTTGAATACCCCCCATAGCCGCTGCGTCTGAACGAGTGCTATGGCGCCATCACTGACAACGCGACCATCGTCCAGCTCCAGCGGGTGAGAGAGATCATGACTGCCAACGAAAAACTGACACGATACGAAGCCCTACTGGTGCAGCGTTACTTCGACGGGGAGTGCGATGACCAGCAGAGCCGCGAAGCTCGGCTGCTACTCAAAGAGTCGGCGGGGGCGCGGTTGTACCTGACGGTGCTTGAGACGCTGCAGGCGGCGGTACATCAGGCCGAAGACTACGCCTGGGAGAACGCCGATGCCGCCTCTCCGGCGGAAGTGCTTCAGATGGTGGAGGCGAGCGCCGATCTGGAGGAGGTGTCACTGGAGGCGCTGGCTCCGGTGCTGGAGCGGTACCACGACGGAGAGGTCGATCCGGCGGAAGCGGCGGTGGTGGAGACACTGATGGAGCGCCGTGAAGACGTGGCGACCTATCTAAAAGAGTTGCAGGAGCTGAGCCTGGGGGTTCGGGAGGTCGAACAGAAGATCGAAGACGTCGACTTCGACGGGTTCTGGGAGGGGATTTCCGAACAGATCGACGAATTCGAAAACCAGCAGACCGCACCGCTGCCGGCGGCGTCGGGACCCTTCGATCCGTTTCAGCACCGTCAACTGTTGTATCGATACCACGACGGAGAAGCCACGGAGACGGAGCGACGTCGAGTCGAGGCCTGGCTGGAGTCGCAGGACGAACAGGTCGAAGCGACGCTGTCAGCTCTCGAAGAGGTGGCAGTGGGAGTGGAGGCGGCGCTCGACGAGGCGGTCGACCAGACCGAAGTCGACGACATCTGGGAAGGTGTCGAACAGCAACTGGACGCCATCGACGCCGAACGGGCCGCAGAGAACGTGGTCTCACTCAACGAGCGCGACGACGATGAGCGCTCGCAGGTGTGGGGCAAGCCGATGCTGGCAGTAGCTGCGGCGGTTGCCCTGCTGGCCACGGGAGCGTTGTTTGGCTCCCATCTGCTCGGCATCGGCAGCCAGCCGGTGGAGACCGAAACGGTGGTGATCTTCGACAGTGTGGAATCGGCGCCCGGTTCGTCGGTGATGATCCACTCTCCGGAGTTTGCCGATCACGACGTCAACGGCACCATCGACTACGAAGCGGCGGCCAATGAAGGAGTGGAGCCGACGATCCGTGCCGAAGACGATGAGGCGGATCCGACGGTGCTTTGGGTCATCGACGATGATGACGACGATGACGATGACGAGCGATCGCCGGAAGACCAGACCGACGAGCTTCCGGGCCCGATTTGATGATGGGATGATCACTGGTTTTCGCTCACCGAGCTTTTGATTTGAGAGAGAATGCAATGCACAGGGTTGCCAGGGCCGTGACAGTTTCGATCGTCGCCGCTGTGGCGTTGCTAATGGCGGCGCCGGTGGCCGCCGAAGAGAAAGTGACGGTGGAAGTCCGTTCGATCGCTGCCAGTGTCGACGGCGACGAATTCGACGAGGAACTCGACGACATCAAGGGTCGGTTGCACCGGGGATTCGAAGACTACTCCTCGTTTCGCCAGCTCGATCGGCAGACGCGTGACATTCAGCGCGATGAGAAGGCACAGTTCGATCTTCCCACCGATGATCTTCTGACGCTGGGCTATGATGGTCGCGCCGATGACTTCGTGCGGCTGGGTCTGGTGCTCGAAGATCGGCTCAGCACTACCCTGCGGGCCACACCCGGCAGTACCTTCTTTCAGGCCGGGCTGCGTTACGAGGACGGGCTGCTGATTCTGGCAATTACGGTGGAGTGATCGCCGGGGCCGATCCATTTCTGGACACGTTCAAATCTACTGTGATAAGGTCGCGCATCGATTCACCGATCTTACTGTAGCCGGAATGGTGTCCTCGTTGACGGGCCAGGCCAATGACTGATCAAAACCGCAAGACCCTGCGCAGTTTCTATTGTCGCGACTATCTGTGGGAGCACTTCGAGCAGATGGCCCAGGAGCTGGGCTGCTCGATGGACTACCTGATCAACGAGTCGATGCGGTTATACGCCCGGGACCGTGACGAAGAGTCCGCCGGAGGTGGTACGGCAAGTCGCACATCCACCTCTGCTGCCAGCGGTGGAGGGGCGCCAAGTACCGGAGGACCGGGAGGCCATGCCCGGCGCCAGTCTAAGCCTTCAGGCGCAGGCGGTGTTGCAGCGGCATCATCTCCGGGCGGTGAAAACCACCGTACCTTCCAGCAGGTACCGTCCGTGGGCGGGAACAACCGCGGACCCTCTTCACCGAGTGGACCTTCTTCTCCGCCCGGTGGTGGGCCTTCTTCGCCCGGTGGTGGGCCCGCTCCCCCTGCCGCCGGTTCCGGCGGGCCTCCCCCGCCCCCACCACGACCCGGAAGCGGTGGCGGCGGTGGCGGCGGTGGCGGCGTCTCGCCGGGCGGTGGAGGCTGGCAACAGCAGAATCAGCCCGGGCCCTCCGGTCAGTCCCCGGGCAACAATTTCGGCAGTCAGCCCAGCATGGGCGCCGGCACCGGAGGCCAGCCTCCGCTTTATCTGTCGTTTAACAACAACCGCTACGTCATCGAGCAGGACAAATACGTCATCGGCCGGGGCTCCAAGCACACGGACCTGACGATTCGCGATGGCAATATCTCTCGGAAACACTGCGCGATCATCTATCGAAACGGCTCCTACTACATCAAAGATCTGGACTCGACGAATGGTATCGAGTACCGGGGAAGCCGCATCGAGTCCAAGAAGATCGAAGAGGGCGATGTGTTCTATCTGTGCGACTACGAGCTGCGGTTTTCCTTTCGGGGCTAAATAGTCCCCATCCGGAAACCCCGGAATTTCGCATATACCGGCTGAAATCCCGATCTCGTCACTCGTTCAACACTTGAAGTAACCTGTGGATACGACTGCGGTTTCACGAAATGACGAGTTCGGAAATTGCATCTCGGCCCTGCTCAGATTCGAGGTTTCCGGATGGGAACTAAGTATCCGTTCGTCATCGCGCCTTGCCCACGTCGTCCAGCCCGGCGTGACCGCAGTAGAGCCCAATAACGAACAGCTATTTTGGTGATTTCGAACATGTCCGAGTCGGACTTCGAGGTCGAAGACGTCCATGAAGGGGTGAAGCGTATTGCACTGGCACCACCGCCAGGGATCGAAGAGGCGGTGGCGCGTGCGGTGAATGTGTATCTGGTCGAAGGTCACAGCAAGGCGCTGATCAATGTGGGGCATCCAGGTTGTACGGAAGCGCTGACCAGGGCGTTGCACACGCTGGATGTTTCCCCGGCAGATATCGAGCGGATCATCGCCACCAGTTGGCAGATCGATGTGCTGGGGGCGGCGACGCACTTTCCCGGCGCCGATCTGTTTGTGCTCAGCCCGGACATGAGGGCTCCCGGTGATTATGAAGCCCAGGTCAACCAGCAGCGAGATGGGCTGATGGAAACCGCCGAGACGCTGGGGGAGGCAGACGATGGGTTTGACGTTGAGCCGGTGCGACGCGCGGTACAGCGGTATTTCCCGGCGGTGACCCGGGATCTTCGCTTCATTCCCCTTCGCAACGGGCACTTTGTCAACGCTGGCGCACTGCGGCTGGAGGTGTTGGCTACCGGTGGGCCCGGCCCGGGACATATGGCGCTGTATAACGAGGACGAAAAGCTGTTGTTCTGTGGTGACTTCGCCGTGACCGGGCTTCCCCGGCTGCTGGAAAACACCCAGTCCTACCTGGTGGGGCTGCAACGATTGGCCGAACTGCCATCGGAGAAGGTACTTCCCAACGAGGGGCGCACCTACAAACAGGGGCGATGGACGATGAGCCGGGCGGCGAATTTCATCAACAACTTTCTGTCCAATGTCCCCGCGGCGCTGGTGCGCGGGCCCACGGTCGTAGAGTTCATCGAGCGCGACCGGGGATATCCGATCGAGGATTCGGTGGAGCTTGTGGTGGCCTACCGGCGATTTCGCCGGTTATTCGACGAGTTGGTCCGGGCTGGCACGGTCGCCGCCGAAGGCGAGGGGGTGCAGCGGCGCTATGGGGTCGACGTGGAGGATCCACGGGAGAAATTGCGGAGGTAGGTTCACCTCCTTATCACATCCCGGGATCGTCGAGGTGAAACTCGACGACTTCGAGTCGTTGGTAGCTGACGCCGGTCGGTTCGAATCGTTCGGTGCCTGTGACGTCACCTTCCAGCCAGATCACAGCCAATCCGGGGGATTGCTCAAGCCGGGCGGCGTCGTCGCGAAGTTCGTCGATGAGCTGTTGTTGACCGTCGACGATCACGCGTTGCCAGCGCCCGTGGAGCTGGACTTCGAAATCGGGCGCCGGGCAATGGCAGGGATTGTAGCGAGCCTGGAGTTGGATGGTGTCGAGATCGTCGAGGGCCCCGGAGGCGTCATCGGCGGCATCGGAGGCGGTGGTGGTGGCGCGGTGGAGGGCCCGTTGTTCGGACGAGAGGGTTGCGCAGCCGAGCGCTGACACCAGCGCCAGAACCGTGGCGGCCGCCAGGACGGTGGTGGAGGTCAGCACTGGTCTCATCGGCGCTCCCGCTGGATACGCCGGGCGACCTCTTGGGAGTAGATGCCTTCTTCGCGGTAGATATACAACGGAGCACGCACGGCGAAGTCGGGGGCTCCTCCGCGGCGCCATCGGTACTGGATCAGGTAGGCGTCGCGGTGGCGGTGGGGGTGGAAAAACCGCAGACTTACCGGGGATAGATCGGTGGGATCGGCGGCGGCGAGGGCGTCGGTCATACGCATGGGAGGGGTGAACATCTGCAGCCAGCCGCGCTGATCGAGCACATAGGCCGCAGCGGCGACGAAGTCGGTCAGATCACCGTGGAGTTCGTGGCGGGCTTCGGCGCGCTCGCGGATGGGGCTGGGCCGGCGGCTGCCGGTGCGAAAATAGGGGGGGTTTGCCAGAACCAGGTCTGCACAGTGAGGGTCGAATATGTCGCGGGAGTCGCGAAGATCGCCGGCGACGACCTCGACATTGCCGAACTCATTTTCGTCAATGTTGCGATGAAGCAGTTCGAGCAGCGAGTCCTGGCGCTCCACGGCGATCACCTGCACATGAGGATATCTGTGGGCTACCGTCAGGCCTACTGCTCCCTGGCCGGCGCCGAGATCGACGACGGTGGCATCCTCCGGGATATCAGGCAGGTCGGTGGCCAGCAGCAGGGCGTCGAGCCCGAAGCGATAGCCTGTTTTGCGCTGCCAGATCGACAGCTCGCCGTCGAACAGCAGATCCCGGGTCAATTCTTCGGTCTCCTCTCTGTTGGTCACGTCCCAATCCTCGGCGCACAGCTCAACTCGACGACAGCAACGGCATTATGGGCGAAATCAGCGGGGGGACCAACCAAAATTGCACCGGTACTGATGTGGTTCTTTATTGCAAAATTGAGCTGCCGATCTAAGATGACCACAGAACTTGAGATTGTATCTGCACTCCCGGGGCAGCCTGAAGACGTGTTTCTCAGTCTACGACAGCGGCGAGGTAGCATTATTTCGTCGGATGACTATGATACCTACCGATACGATCATCAGATCGGCGAAGATGGGAACTATTGTAGTGGTGACGGAACGGGCCTAACCCCGATAATGTCGGAACATCTATGACGAGGTTTTGTCCCCAATGTGGTCAGTCGTTCGACGATCATCGTCGGTGTCCTGATGATGATGTCGAGTTGCGGCAGATTGACGATGCCGACAACTCGCTGGTGGGGAGCATGGTGGGAGAACGATTTCGGCTCGTCGAGCAGATCGGAGAGGGAGGATTCGGCACGGTGTACCGGGCGGTTCAGCTTTCGATGAAGCGTCAGGTGGCCGTGAAGGTGCTGCGTCGCGAAATCGACACGGGAAGTGCCCACTACGATCGATTCTTGCGGGAAGCGAAGCTGGCATCGTCTCTGAATCATCCCAACATCGTATCTCCCGTTGATTTTGGCCATGAGGAAGATCGGTCGCTGACGTATCTGGTCATGGAATACGTCGACGGCGTCGATCTGGGCGAACTCCTGGTGGAGTGTCGGCTGGATCCAGCTCTGGCGCTGGATATTATCTACCAGGCCTGTGGAGGGCTCAGTGACGCCCACCGTCAGGGGATCATTCACCGCGATCTGAAACCGCGCAATATCCGACTGTCGGTCATCTCCGACGGGGCTTTGCAGGTGAAGCTGTTGGATCTGGGAATCGCCAAGCCTCAGAACGAAAAGCAGGACATTACCCGGGAAGACACCATGCCGGGGACCACCGCGTTTCTGGCCCCCGAATATATCGTCAAAGGAGAGCTTGCGGGGTATTCCGATCAGTATGCGCTGGGGATACTGCTGTATCTGATGTTGACAGGTCAGAAGCCGTTTACGGGCAATGACCACCAGGTGATGTTCCAGCATATCCAGCATCAGCCCCCGCCGATAGGAGACGCACTTCCCGACGACGAGACGGTGGCCCCTGAGGTCGAGCAGCTCTACCAGACGTTGGCGGCAAAGGAGCCGGAAGATCGGTTCGACGATGTACGTACAGTGAGGCGTCGGATCGACGAGATTCGCCAGGCCCACGATATCGAGGTGGTCACACTGCCAGAGCCTCCCGACAGCGTGTCAGCAGAGACCTTCGAGCCCTGGGTAGCCGGCACGGTAGAAACACCAGAGCTGGAGGTGGAGGCGTTACCCTCGGATTTGATCTCGGAGTTGCAAGGAGCCGGCGCGGACGTTACCGGCGATACCTCGAGGGGAAACCGCAAGAGGGTCAAGCTTCCCACGCCCCCGCCGTTGCCTGCCGAGCAGCTCGATGAGTTGTCGGAGTCGGAATCAGACTCCGGGATTTCACTTCCGAAGCCGAATCGAGGTAGTTCGAGTACATCGAAAGAAGGTGGTGGAACAGGCACGATTTCGTTGCCGACGCGGGGTTCGAATCCGACGCCCGATGATGCCCAGCGCAACCCACCGGAACGTCAATCTGTTGCCGCCGGTGAAGAGCCGAGTCTCGGGGAGGAATCCCAACCGGAGGGGTCAGATTCGGAGATTGAGATCCCGGAGCTGGATCCCGACTCAGCTCTCGGAGAGGAATCTCAACCGGAGGAGTCCGATTCGGAGATCGAGATCCCGGAGCTGGAGTCCGACTCAGAGGGGCTGGAGTCAGAACCATCGCACGATCCGCCGACGTCCTCAGAAGAATCTGCGCCCCTGTCAACGCTGGAGCCCCCGCACAGTTCTGCGGGTGAGAACAACATCATTGCCAGGGTGAAGGAACACCAGAACGTCGCCATCGCTGCTGCGGTGGGCGCGGTGTTGTTGTTGGGGCTGGTGATGGTCGTCGCTGCAGGTGGTGAAGAAGAAGAACAGCCAGCGTCCGAACCCGTCGCCGAGGTGCAGCAACAGCAAGAAGATAACTCGGCACAAGAGTCAGCACCGGCCGAGCAAGAGGACGCCGACGATGAGGAGAGTCAGCAGGAGCTGTCACAAAAAGAGCTAGAGCAGTTGCGCGAACAGGCTACAGCGGAGGGCGAACGCCTGGCCGATCAGATCGCAGTGTCCGGTGGGCGCGGGGTAGCCGAACGCATCGAAGAGCAGCAACAACAGGATGCCTCACCTCCCAGGCGAGACGTGAGAGCGACCGGCGACGATGAAGAAAAGGAAGAGGATGATGAGGATCAACTCGATGAACTGCTCGACCAGGTGGGCAGCCCGTGACAACGAGAAAGACAAGGGGGGCGTCGGTCTGGCTTCTCTGACCACGGCTTCGACGCGGGGGCTGTTAATACTGCTGGTGATGGTTGTCGGGTTGGGCTGGGCCAATGTCGCCGGTGCCGATGAACTGCCGGGGCCGGACACCGATGACGACACCCCCTCGCAGGTCGAACAGATCGTGATGGACGACCGGGATGGCGAACCCGATCGCAACGAGTTGACCTCCGAGCAAGAACAGGAGTTAACCGAGCGGATTCGCGCCGGCATCGACGCCGAGGAGCAGCAAGACTACGAACAGGCTCGCGAGCACTTCGTGCGGGCCTACGAGATTCATCCGCACTCGAACCTGCTGTTAAGTGTGGTGCGCACCTCCGATCACCTCGGAGAGAGCCGGACCACTCGCACCGGGTATCAGACCTTTCTGAAGCGCCAGCCGGACTACGAGAACCGAGAGGGGATCGAAGATCGTATCACCGCGCTCGAACAGCAGATCGAACAGCAAGAAAAACAGCAAGAA
>SKMT01000643.1 GCA_007120915.1 Myxococcales bacterium
CCCAGCCGTTGAAACCGCACTGGAATCGGTGCCGACTCGAAGTACTCGATCTTCTGTTCGACCCCCCCCGATGACGGCGGTGGTTGCTCGTGCTCCAGCGCCGCCAGTTCTACCAGAAGCCCCAGCAGTCGGTTGCCGGCGCGCTTTTTGAATGTTCGAAGCCGCTGTTGATCCCAGCGTGGTTCGTCGGCGGGGTCGTCAACCCAGGGGTTGGCCGCCCGGGCAAGATGGGCCAGCGCCTCCAGAAACTCTGGGTCCAACAACACCGGCGAACGCATCAAAATGGCGGTGACCTTCTGGCGGGGGTGGCGATCTTCGAGCCAGTCGACAAATTCGAACAACAACTCGGCGTTGGGGTCGGAGCGAAAGCCCTTTTGCATCGACCAGTTCGCCAGATTTACCAGCACCGACTGAATGCGCTCGACCTGGCGGGGTGACGACAAAAGCTGTGTGAGCTCTTCGGTGACCCGTTGACCCAATTGCTCGATCTGGCGGCGCACCGCACCCTTGATGCGGCGCCGCCCCCGCCGTGCCAGAGAGCGCACCAGCGATATCGGGTTGTCCGACGCGCTGTCATCGCCCGGAAGCTGTGGTGTGTTGTCGAACTCGTCCATCGGATATCCGTCGTCAACGGCGAAGTTGCCGTCTAACTCTTGTGGGTTGCGCCGCTCGGTCGCCGAGGTCTGTGGCGCGAATGCTTGCCGGTAGCGTGCCAGTGCCTAGGGTTGGCTGGCGGTTTCCCGGGTGGCGCGGGCACGCGGGAGGTTGACGTCGGTGCAGTCTCGCGCAACAACGTGGTGACGAAACTTGCTTTCCGCAACCGGGATGGTCAACGCTGCTTTGCCAGTCCGTTGTGTCGAATCTGTCATTTTGTCCAGGATAAGTTGTCATGGTCGAACAGGATGAGGACGCCAAACTCGATGGGTCTGGGGAACGATTTCAGCAGCTTGCGCTGCTTCCGCTTCGCAACACCGTGTTGTTTCCCCAGGTGGTGGTACCACTGGCGGTGGGCCGGCCCAAGAGCGTCAAGTTGATCGAGGAGGCCGTCCAGAATGAAACTCCCATCGCCGTACTCACCCAGAAGAAGGCCGAGACCGACGAGCCCGGGCCCGACGACATCTATCATATCGGAACGGTCGCCCGGATCCTGAAAGTCGTCAAGATCGCCAACGACAACTACTCGGTGATCATTCAGGGCCAGAAGCGCATCCGGCTCGACGAGATGGTCCAGGAAGAGCCCTTCTTCAAGGGCCAGTTCGAGATCATCGAACCTCCAGCCGATCCGGTGGGCGAAGAGCAGGTCGAGATCGAAGCGCTGTTCATGAACCTGAAGTCCACGGCCAAGCAGGTCGTCAAGTTCATCCCGGAGATGCCCAAGGAGGCATCCCAGATGGTCGAGGGCGTCGATGACCCGGGCCAGCTTTGCGACTTCGTGGCCGCCAACATGGACATCGACACCGAAGAGAAACAAGAAATTCTGGAGACGGTAGGGCTGAAGGACCGGCTCACCAGCGTGGTCACCCTGCTGTCGCGTCAACTCGAAGTGCTGCGGGTGTCCGACAAGATCCAGAGCCAGATCAAAGAAGAGATCGACAAGAATCAGCGCGAATATTACCTGCGCCAGCAGCTCAAGGCGATCAAAGAGCAGCTCGGCGAACTCGACGGGGAGGGCGGCGATCTGGACGACCTGGCTCAGCAGGTCGAAGAAGCGGACTTGCCCGAAGAAGTCGAAGAGGTGTGCACCAAGCAACTGAATCGACTGCGGCGCATGCAGCCTGCCTCCAGCGAATATGGAGTCACACGCACCTACGTGGAGACTCTGCTGGATATCCCCTGGCGGGTGCAGACCGAAGACAAGCTCGATATTGAGGCGGCCCGCCAGATCCTCGACGAAGACCACTACGATCTGGAGAAGGTCAAAGAGCGAATCGTTGAATACCTCGCGGTGCGCAAGCTCAAAGAAGATATGAAGGGGCCGATTCTGTGCCTGATCGGGCCTCCCGGCGTCGGCAAGACCAGCCTCGGTCAGTCCATCGCCCGGGCGCTGGGTCGGGAGTTCGTGCGCATCAGCCTCGGCGGGGTCACCGACGAATCCGAGATCCGGGGTCACCGCCGCACCTATGTGGGCGCGCTTCCGGGCCGCATCGTTCAGGGACTCCGAAAGGCGGGCACCAACAATCCGGTGTTCATGCTCGACGAGATCGACAAGATCGGGCGCGACTTCCGGGGCGACCCCTCTGCTGCACTTCTGGAGGTGCTGGACCCGGAGCAAAACAAGGAATTCTCCGATCACTACCTGGAGATTCCCGTCGATCTGTCCAACGTGCTGTTCATCGCCACAGGCAACCTGCTCGACCCGCTGTCGGCACCCCTGAAGGACCGGATGGATGTGATCGAAATTCCCGGCTACACCGCCTACGACAAGGAGCACATCGCCCGGGAGTACCTGATTCCGAACTCCCTGGAATCCCATGGGCTGACCGAAGAGCATCTGAGCATCGACGACGAGGCACTGCACAAGATCATCCGCAATTACACCCGAGAGGCGGGAGTGCGGAACCTGGAGCGGCGCATCAACGAAGTCTCCCGCGGAGTGGCGGTAAAAGTCGCCGAAGCCCGCGAGAAGGCCGACCAGGATCAGGAGGTCAAAGAGATCAACGTCTCGCTCGGTGATGACGACGTCTCCGAGTATCTGGGCCCCGAGAAATACCAGTACGAGGTCGCCCAGCGTACCGCTCACCCAGGGGTGGCCACCGGGCTGGCCTGGACGGCCGCCGGCGGCGATATCCTCTTTATCGAGTCCACCATGATGCCCGGCAAAGGCGAACTGGTGCTCACCGGCCAACTCGGCGATGTGATGAAGGAGTCGGTGCGCGCGGCGCTCAGTTACATCCGCAGCCGCGCCGAAGAGTACAAGATCGACAAAGACTTCATGCGCAACAACGACATCCACATCCACGTGCCCGCCGGGGCGATCCCGAAGGACGGACCGTCGGCAGGGATTACGATGTACATCTCGTTGTTGAGCCTGCTGACCGACATCAACGTCGACTCCGACGTGGCGATGAGCGGTGAGATCACACTGCGGGGCAACATCTTGCCCGTCGGTGGGATCAAGGAGAAGGTGCTTGCGGCACACCGCTCAGAGCTGAAGCGGGTGATCTTGCCGGCGCGCAACGAAAAAGACATGGTCGACGTGGCCGACGAGATCAAAGAGGAGTTGGA
>SKMT01000438.1 GCA_007120915.1 Myxococcales bacterium
ATAGGAGCTCATCATCGCCATGAATGCCGGCAGATCATCCAGGTCATATTTGTCCTGGATCTCGCCGTGCTGCAGGGCGGTGTCGATCCCACTGAGTGCGACCTTGTCGCCCGTATCGATCATCGGAATCATCCCGCCGTCGACAAAGTCCTGTGCGGCGATGGAGGCGTAGACGATCTGTTCTTTGTCAGGCCGGTCGTTCTCGTAGGCATGTTCGATGGAGTTGGGGTTCGGCGGAACGGGATACATCTGTTCGTTCAGCCCCACATCGACCAGCGCTCGCTGCACTCGTTCCGAGACCTCCCGGGGGGCCTCATCGGTTTCGCCATGGGAGAAATAGACGATGTTGTCGTTCCACTCGTAGGGTTCGGGCTCCGAGAAGCCCTGATCTTCGAGCACATCGATGAATTTCTCCTGATTGGTGCTGAAATCACCGGGGCTGGTCCAGAACAGATCGGCGTCGGCCTCTTCGACGCTGCCGTCAGGAGTGAGCACGATAAAGGCAAACCCGATGGCGGCGATCACGGTGCCACACACCGCCAGCTTCACGCCGTTTTTCAAAACCGATTTCCATCTGTGTTGCATCGGTTGCTCCTCGTCAGTCAGATCCAGCAGCTTCCTGGTTCAATCCTACCACAGCCCACCGATCGCACCTCCGACCTGGCTCCAGAATCCCTGAGGATTGGAGCCATGATCGTCGTAGATGACGGGGACAGCATTGCTCTTGGACGGATTCAGGCGGTTTCCGCTGCAGTAAAAGGATGTGCAGGCGTCGTCCCCCAGGATATTGAACAACTGCCCGTAGGGCTCCTCGGGCTGCACGTAGATGCGAGCGGTGGCGAAGGCCCGGGTCTCCGGGTCTCCCAGAAATCTGTCCAGAAAGGGAATCGAGTCCGGGATATCCGGCGACGGCGACACCCGTGAGCTGTAGGAGGCGGCGTGCTCGAATTCAGGCAACTGATAGCCGGGGTCGACGGTGGTGACCGCCCCGCCGCTGACATCGCCGTAGCGCACCCCGGCACCGAAGCCCAGATGCATCCCCAGCGCCTGGGTCAACCGGCGCACCGCTTCGTCGAACAGTGCATCCGCGATCCCACCACCACGGATTCCCCCCGGGTTGCTCAGGATTCCACCGCCGGAGATCAATGAGTCATCCGACACCCCCTGGGCAGCACGGGAATCTCCGATGATGTCGTCCGGGTCGTCGGTCAGATGGCGCGCCGGGTCATCGTCGGCATTGTTGGGGATGTCCTGGCCGGTGATAATGCCCATCTGGTCATTCACCGCGTGGTGCGACTCCTGCCAGTGACCGCCCTGCCATCCACCCCGCAGATTCTGGATGATGTCCTGGGCGTTGTTGGAGCGGGTAAACGCCTCGGTTCTGGCTGACATCCGCCAGGCGTCGTCCTCGGCCGCGTACACCTCCTCCCAGAAATCAGGAGCCGCCCGCGTCTGAGCATCAATCGCTCCCTGCACCGAATTACCGAGCCCTCCAATCAGCGCAAAGAAGGCCAGAAACACCGGCAGCGTGATCGCGAACTCGGTCATCGAGGTGCCGGCCTCGTCGTCGGCGAGGCGTCGAAATCTTCGTATCAGTCCGTTCATTTGGCCAGTCCCTCCATCCGTTCGTCGGTCATCCCTTCGACGGCCATCATAATGGCTCCAAACTCATCGATGACATCCCCCAGAAAGTCATCGTGGGGATGGCTGATCAGGTCTTCTTGCTGGTCGGCGGCGTGGGCGGTGATCGTGGCACGGGCCAGGGGGCTGTTCGCCGGGTTATTCAGCCCACCGCTGATATCTTCGAAGGCATCGGCGATCTGAAGGTTGGCATACGACTCCCACTCCCCGGGCAGCGCCACCGGGCGCAGACGCGCCGCCCACGCCGGCGACCAGGCGTTGGGTTCGCCGTCCTGGAACGACATCTCACCGCGGGAGACCGCCCAGGTGCCCCCGCCGGTAAACTCGTCGATGCCATCCCCGAAGGTGTGATCACCGCCCACGAAGAACTTGTCGCGACCCTGGTTCATCCGGCTGGCGTTGGGTCGGTAGCCAAACATCAGGTTGGAGCTGTCCAGCAGCCACTCTGACTCGTCACCCCAGTCGTACTCGTTGATCAGATAGGGCTCGCCGTATTGCCGGAAGCTACTGACGTAGTCGCCCCCTCCACCTCCGCCCCAGAATCGATCGATACCGCCGCCTCCCGAGGCATCGGCAAACAGCTCCTGGGTCACATCGGTGCACAAGTCCTCCCAGGGGCGCGGGAAGAACTGACCGAACGCCCAGTTGGTGGGCGGGTCCACCTCAAAGGCAAAGGTTCCCGCCACCAGAATGGCCACGATCTCGCCCATGAAACTTGCAAAGTCGAAGTTTCCTCCCGACACCACTCCCTCCACGGCGCCCAGGGTGTTGCTGATCAGATAGTCCAGCCCCATCGGCTGGGTGAATCCCCGGTCGTGGCTGTCGACGCGCTCGCAGGTGTCCTCAAACTCTCCGCGATGCACCGGCATCTCCAGCTCTGCGGCCTGGTCCTGATCGAAATCGGGCATCGGGAAGCTGATCGTCACCGGCGCCGCATTCAGAAGCCCTCGCGACGCACCCTCCGTCCACGCCCAGTAGGGAGCGACGGACAGGATGTAACGCTGATAGTTGTCGTAGCCCAGAAGATCGCGGCCGTAGTAGTTTTCCACCAGCGCCAGGGGGCTCCACTCGTAGATGTCGCCATCGGCACAACTGAGGGGGTTAAATGGAGGCAGTGCCCACTTGCCGCAGCCCATCAGGTTGTAGGGGGGCAGCAGCAGCGGCTGATCGGTAATCGGTGCGGCCCACTCCCAGATTTCGGTGGGGCTGTCGTCGTAGTCACGGGCACAGCACCAACTGCAACTGGTGCGGCTACTGCAGCCGCTGCCGAAACAGCGCAGCCGCTCGTAGTGGCACTTCGAAGTCTTGTCCGCAATCGCTCCCTCTCGGCCCCCCTGTTGGGTGCCTCCGGTAAACGTCCATCGACTCTGCACGTTGCCACTTCTGGTATGCTCCTCCTGCTCTTGTAAGTCCTGCGCCGCGCTGGAGGCGCGGCGTAATGCATCGGCGACTTTTTGCATCCCCGGCACGATGTACAACACGTAACTGACGTACTCCAGAATCGTGGCGATCTGGCCGATCCAGGTCAGCCACTGCACGATATTCAGGTAGGTGTTGACCATCCCGATGGTCATCCGTTTGCCCACGTTGGCAAAGGCGACCATGTTCATCGTCTGCGCCTCTACCGTCGCCTGAGAGTACGCCGAGGCATCGGTGGCAGTCTGGATGTGGGTCTTTTCGGTGCCCAACTCCGCGGCGTCGAACAGCACCAACCCTACCATCACCACGATCAAAATCGCCGCCAGGGCCAACAGCGCCATCGCGCCCCCTTCGTGGCGATGCACACGCTGCCACCGGGAGCTTGGCCGGTCGGTGTCGGTGTCGAATCTGCAGAACATGATGCTCCTCGTTCGCTCGTCGTCAGCATCGTTACCGGGCCAACTCAGCCCGGTGTGGCTTACGATCCAGGTACCAC
Source organism: Myxococcales bacterium (assembly GCA_007120915.1). Lineage (GTDB taxonomy): Bacteria > Myxococcota_A > Bradymonadia > Bradymonadales > Bradymonadaceae > SLJM01. The sequence continues at coordinate 3,557 of SKMT01000438.1, forward strand.
GCGATTGGCGGCGTGGCGCTGCCGGGGCATGGTGTATTCAACGTCCCAGCGGTAATAGGCTCCCTGATCCAGTGCATTGGGGGGCCCGTCGCTGCCGAACAGCGCATGCACAAAGGGCATGGCCATTCGCTGATAATGCTCAAAATGCACTCCCACCCGGTCGCCCTGCACGATCACCTCCTGTACTTCGGTACCCAGGTAGGAGACGGTGAACTTGCGAAACGCCCGCTCCGGCATCGACGCCGAATCAAGCGACATCACCAGCGACGCATCGTCACTGGTCAACTGGGTCAACTGCTGGGTGACCCCGACCAGCTGGGGGGTGGCGGTAAACCGGGAGGTCATCGCCTCTCGTATCGCTTCGAACTCATCGCTCACACCCGTTTCCATCGCCCCGTAATCTCCGGGGGCTACGGGGGTCATCACCAATGCTGCGGCGATTCTGGCGCGCTCGCGTACATCCTCGTCGTCCACGGTGACCATTGCGTTCTGGGAGTCGACCTGATTTTGGGCTCTTTCCGGTTCCCACAACCACACCGTCCGAGCGCTCTCGTAGGCCGCCACATGGGCCAGGGCTCCACCCAGATTGATCAACGTAAGCTGAATCAGCCCGAACGTCAGAAGCAAAAATACCGGAAACACCGCCATCGTCTCCACGTACACCGACCCCCGGGCTCGAACCGTCGCCCGGCCCGCCGGGCTTTTCTGGCGCATCGCTTTGTACCCCATCTGTGCACCCGAGGCGACGATGAACCATACCACCGCCGAAACCACCACATGAAGCAGGCTGCTGAGCAGAACGTTGCGGCCCACCTCTTCGCTTGCCCAGGCGCTGTTCCACAGCACTTCCAGATGGGCCGACGGCAGCAAAAACATCACCAATAACGCTGCCGTCGCACCCACCCCCACCAGATGAATCCCCAGCACCAACAGCGGAGCCAGGCCCCCGGATGGGGACTCGTGATCGCTGTGGCTTTCAAGCTGTGTGCTCTCGCTCATTGTCTCACCATCCTGAATCACGATTCAACAGACGGTTGCATCATTGGCAATCAATGTAACAGACCCCAGGGGCTGCAACAAAGCGCAACCCGGGTTCGCCCCCTGAACACTGCAAGATCCGAACCACCCCATTTCGATGACGCAAACCGGGGCCCCGCCGCCCTTCCAACAACGCCGAAACCCCCCGCTACACAAGGAGATGACGCGCCCCCTGCAACGCTGTGCAATCTTGACACATCCCGGTGGGTACCGTCCCCCGATCGGGTGGGGTCGGCTCACCCGGCCATCAAGATCAACGCCACGCCCACGGACATCACCAACGCCCCCAGAAGCCGGCGCCACAGATCGCGCTCACCGAACAGAACGTAGCCCGCCACGATCGCCGCCACCACGCCCACCGCCCGCTTGATCGTCTCCACATAGGCGACATCGATGAACGCATAGGACGTCAACTGCAACACCATCGCCCCCACCGCAAACCCTCCACCTAACGCCAGCCACCAGGGAACGGCTCGAAACTCCTCGAACAACGGGCCGAAGGACCCGTCGCGAGCGCGCCGAAGCACAAAGAATACCGCCGCCACTCCCGTGGCCAGCGCCATCGTGTGCCACAGAGGGCTGGTCATCTCCGAGGCCGTCTTGTCGAGGATGGGGGTGATACTCCAGGTCAGCGCCACGATCAGCATGTAGAAGCTGCCCCGCTCGCTCCACAGCGCCTTCAGCGGTGCGATCCAACCGTCGGCCTTGTTGCCCGGATTCATAAAAAATGCCCCCAGGCAAACTACGGCGATGCCCAGCCAGCCATAGGTCGTCGGGATCTGGCCCAGAAACACCAGCGCCACCAGCGCCGTAAACACCGGGGTAAACGCCAGATAAGGCGTCGTCAGACTCAGCGGTGAGATCTGCACCGCTCTCAAGAACAGAAAATTGGCCACCAGGTTCAACATGATCGACGCCACCGTGGGCAGCCAGTACACCCAGGGCAGCTCCGGATATCCCACCAGAATCATATCGGTGATGACGTCGCCGCCGCCGTCGAAAAACTCCCCGGCCACAAGCACGGGGTTGATAAAGATGATGTGCATGAACATCAGCCAGGCCACCGCCCCCACGGCGGTCATATGCCGTCCCAGCTTCTTTCTGGTGATGTCTAACCCCGCCCAGAATGCTGCGCACACCAGCGCCAGGAGGAAGCCAAGGGTAAATTCGGTCATCGGGGTTGGTTATTGGTTATTGGTTATTGGTTGGTGCTGGGCGCTGGGTGCTGGGTGACCGGTGGAGGTTCAACGCTCGACCCGTAGCCCCGGGCCAGCCGCCGTTCAGGCTGCCCGGGGGACTGAGGTGCACACCCTCTCAGCAATCACGGCTTTACTCCGTCTCAACAGTCAACAGTCAAACAGCAGCCGTCGAATCAGATCCGCGGGATAGCCGCGGTGTATCAGATGGCGATACGCGCGCTGCTGATCTCGGTCATCCAACCCGGCGGGGTCGCCGAACTTCGACTCCAGTCGTTGTTTCGCCTGGGCTTTGAAGTCAAATTTTTCACCCAGTTGCTCGATGGCGTCGTCGATGATCGTGTCGTCTACGCCCCGGGCGCGCAGTTTCTTTCGGATCTGGTGGGGCCCCCAGCATTTTCGCACCAGCATGCGGCCCTGCTCTCGGGCGAACCGACGGTCGTCCACATAGCCCGAGTCGACACAGTCGTCCACCACCTGTTCGATCAACTCATCGGGAAAGTCCCGGCGGCGAAGTTTGCGAACCAGCTCCCCGTGCGCATGATCTCGGCGTGCCAGCAGCCGGTAGGCCACTTTCTCTACGTCCGCTACGGTCGGTTGTTCGTCATCGCTCATCGTGCACATCTCCGGTGTGAGCATTGAAAATTTTCGCGCCCGGTCAACCCAGCACCGACCACCGAACCCCTAACACCGACCACCTAACACCGACCACCGACCACCTAACACCGAACACCCGCCAATTGCCGTAGAGACAGCAAGCGGTTATGGTGCGCCGCGCTCCAAGACTTCGGAGGATTCCGTCATGCCTGACGTACCCGAATACGACCCGTCGCCGGAGGCCGACGAAGGCCCGGAGGCTTCTCCGCAGGCGGTGTCGCGACTGAAACTGATCGTCGCGATTCTGGTGCTGCTGATCCCGGCGGCGATCCCGCTGTACTTTGCGCTGGGCGCCGAAGGAACGACGGCGCTGATTTTCGTCGCCGCCGCCGTGGGCGTGGCCCTGGTCAACACCTTGCTGGCCTACGGAATCTGGAGCTGGCTGAATTCAATGGCCGCCGAAGCCGGCGAGTCGTAACGGGGACCTCCCCCCGCTGAATAGTTGATTGCAACCAGTAGTGCTATGGCCGTATCCAACCCTTCCGACCGGGACGTCGAGCTGTCGATTGTCATCCCGGTGTACAACGAACAAGAGATCCTGGAGTCCTCGGTCACCGAGCTGCTCCATCAACTGGAGCACCACTCGAAGCTGCGCGACCGCAGCTTCGAGCTGATCCTCACCGAGAACGGCTCCACCGACGACACCGTCGAAATCGCCCGGCGCCTTGCAGCCGACGACGATCGGCTGCGGCTGTTGAACACCGGCGAGCCAAATTACGGGCTGGCGCTTCGCCGCGGCATCAAGCAGGCGCGAGGCGACATCGTGTTGTGCGACGAGATCGACCTGTGTGATACCGACTTCTATGCCCGGGCGCTGCGCAAGATCGAAGCCGAGGGCTACGAACTGGTCGTCGGCTCCAAGGCGCTGTCGTCGTCGCGAGACCAGCGCCCGGTGTACCGGCGCGCTGCCACCCGGGTGCTCAACGGGATGTTCCGGGTTCTACTCGACTTCCACGGCACCGACACCCACGGGCTCAAAGCGTTCCGTCGCCGCCCCCTTCTGGAAGTGGTCGACGCCTGCGTGGTCAACCAGGATCTTTTTGCCAGCGAGTTCGTCATCCGCGCCGAACGCCGCGGCATCCGCATGTGTGAGATCCCGGTGGATGTGGTCGAAAAACGAAAACCCTCGACCCATCTGTTCGAGCGGGTGCCTCACGTACTCAAAAACATGGGACGGCTGGTATGGGTGATTCGCATCGCCAACCGGTAGCCGACGCTGCAATTCCGCAGCTTGTGGGCGACGCCAACGTCTCCGTCGACGTCGACTCCCTGGACTGCTACCGGGCGATCCATGGGCTCCCCCCCGGCGAACGGGGTACACCGGATCCGGTGGTCACCACCGGCATCGATCGGGCTCTGCAGCTTTTCGACGAATGTGACCTGCCGGCGACCTTTTTTGTCGTCGGCCGCGATCTGGAGGTCGAACAGCACTGCCGACGCGTCGAACGAATCGCCGACGCCGGCCAGGAGGTGGCCAACCACTCGCTGGACCACCGCTACGATCTGCGTAGGCTGCCGGACATGGAGCTGGCCCACCAGATCAAAGGGGCCCACCGGCGCATCGCCGAGGTCACCGGAGAAGAGCCGGTCGGATTTCGAACCCCGGGCTACAACGTCGACGCCGACGTCATCGCCTTCTGCCGGCGCGCCGGCTACCGCTATGACGCCTCCGTGTTCCCCTGTCCCACCTACTGGCTGGCCAAACGAGCCGTGATGGCCTGGCGCAGCGTCCGCGGGATGCCCTCACGAAGCGACGCTACGGACCCGCACAACCTGCTCGCTCCCAACGAACCCTACTTTCCCCACCCTCTCGACTGCTGGCAGCCGGCGGACTCCCCGTCGGGGTTCGTCGAAATCCCGGTGGCCGCCTTCGCGCTGGGGCTGATTCCGGTGATCGGCACCAGCGCTCATCTGCTCGACACGGTGGGCTTCCATAGGCTGTGGCCTCTCATCGACGCCGGATTCCCCCGGTTTTTCAGCTTCGAGATGCACGCAATCGACTTCGTAGACGCCACGGACATCGAGCACGTCGCCGACGCCGCGGAACTGGTCGCCCATCAGCCAGATCTTCGAATCCCCTGGGAGAAGAAAGACAAGCGCTACCGCCGCATCTTCGAGGCGATCGGCGGCGACCGCAGGCCCGTAACACTGGCGGAGGCGACGAGCCGACTCGCGTAGGCAGGCACCAACATCCTCCCCCGACGGGCACCAACATCCTCCCCCGACGGGCACCGGCGGGGGAGGTGGCCGCGAAGCGGTCGGAGGGGGCGTACGCAAACCCACCTACTCCACACTCAATCGAATTGTCGGATCCGCCACCTCTTCTGGACTGTCGACGATCACCGTCACCGGCAGCCGCCACTGCGCGTCGATAAACGACGCCGGCGCCTCCAGCGTCGGATTGGCGATCGTTTTCGACGAAATCTGCCCCGCGAGATGGGCGGCTATTTCCGCGTCGGACACCATTCGCCGAAGCACCGTCGGTGTCCCCTCAACGCCAGAATCCCCGTCGGCCTGCACCGTCGCCTCCAACCGCTCGATCTGGTCGGGATGAGGTTCCCCACCGTTGTCCGTGCCCACGATCTCGCCGCGGATCACCAGAAAGCTGTGATCGTTTTCGTAGACCACCCGAACGTCTTTCTGAACCCAACTGACTCCGTCCCACACCTCGACATCCGCCGTGGACGCCGGCCAGTGCGGCAGCCCGAACCGCCGAAAGCACTCGCTGTGCCGATCGACGTGTACCCGGGTCTTCGAATTGTCATCGGTCTGCGTTGAAAACAGCAGATGGGACTTGCCGACCCACCGCTCGAACTGAAGCTCCAGGCTGGAGCTTCGGGGCGACATCGACTCCGCAATATCGAGCAACGTCGGCAAGTGATGACCCTGCTCGCATTGTTCTTCGCCCTCTTCGAGGGCGCGGGCCGGCAGCGACTCGAGCCGGTGGAACGCATCGGCGGAGATGCTGAACTCGCTCTCGTCTTGCAGTTCATCGAGCCCCACCAGCGTCAGTGGTTCGTCGACGGAGGTGCCACGGTCGCGAAGCGTCTGCATCGACACGGAAAACAGCGCCTGGTCGCCGGTCTGCGATGTGGCCTTCGGGGAGACCATCAACTTCGAGCCGTCGGCCAACAGATCCTTCGGCTCCAGCCGCGGGCCCACCACCCCCACCGCTTTGTGATGCTCGTGAAACTGGAGCAGGTTGATGCATCCGCCGTCTCGACAGCAGCTTCGAATTTCGATCTGCGCCCCGTCGTGTTGAAACGCCGTTCGGGTGCCTCGGTCACAGACCCGACAGACCTCTTCGTCACAGCGATCGGTCCCCGGAGCGAGCTCAAGGGCATCCAGGGCATCGCGCACCTGTTGATGATCCGATTTGCTGGCCAGACGCTGAACGTCCCCGGCGTGCACCGGAATCGTATTGTGCCCAGAGGAGGGATTGTTGGAGGAGTCGTCCTGGGTGTGATGGTACCCATGACCGTCGGCGACGCTCATGGGCGCACCGTTGTTGTTCTGAGAGGCACAGCCGATGGTGAAGACCATCAGAGACAATGCTGCGATCGCAAGCTGTTTCATCATAGCGCCTGGATGGGTCGAACAGGTGATTGCTTCCAGGCGGTTAGATGCACCAGAAGGGTCAGATATTCAATGCCCCCCGTGGTCTCATTTGTCCTTCTTGGCCTTGCGGATCTTCTTGCGCTGATCTTCGTCGATGAAGTTTCCGTCACCGGGGATCGCCTCGTCGACGAGCGCCTGCTGGATAAAGGAACGGGCCTCATCGAGCTTGCCCGGTTCGACGTACAGCCGGATCTGGTCATGTTCTCCGATGGTGGTCCAGAACCCGGCCATCTGGCGTTTGCGCACCCGATAGGCGATCTCTTCTTCTTCGAAGATGTCGGTGATGATCTCCATCTCCGCGAAGTTCGACGTGGTGAACACCGGCACAAATTCGACGTCCGGATCGGTGGTGGGGGAGGGGTTGGCTTCGCGGTTCATGGCAGCACTCCTTGTGGAAGTCGGTCGCGCCCGTACGCAGATCCAACGGGCACACAGCGAATTCAGCCCAGCCAATGTAACCACTGGCGCCCCCACTACAACCCCCCCCGGGAATGCACCCCGCCGGCTTGCGGTTGCAGCCGGTGGCGACAATGGTTATACCTGCCGCCGGTAAACGGAGCGTGGCGCAGCATGGTAGCGCACCTGCTTTGGGAGCAGGGGGTCGTCGGTTCGAATCCGACCGCTCCGACTTTGCGCCCGTAGCTCAGTCGGATAGAGCAGCGGCCTTCTAAGCCGCGGGTCGGGGGTTCGAATCCTCCCGGGCGCGCTCTTCAGAAGACAGAAAGCAGAAGACAGAAGGCAGATGGGGGTCCGTGGAACGTTGGAGGTTGTTCGATCCCCCCTCCGCCACAGTCCTTTCCCCCACCGGCATGACACCGAGCGCAGCGAGGAGAGGGGGCAACGCAAACCACCAATGACCAACACCACCATCGCTCCAAATTTGCAGTGCATTGCAATATCCTGCACCTTCACAGACGTACCAGTTGCCGAGGACGTTCCTGCCGGGGATTTTTTTGGAAGCGGAGTGGATGATGTCGACCGATGTTGGGCCAACCGACTCTCGCTGCCACCACCGCCTCGGTGGCGCCGTGGTGGGGCTTGTCTGTGTGGCCTGGCTGATGAGCGCTGCCGGGACGGTGCTCGCCGATGAACCGGCGTACGAGCCGGGCGAACCATTCACCCTGGAATGGCTTTCCGTCGACGAAGAACCACAGGCCTGTGGAGAAGTTGACGTCACCGCCCGACTGATCGATATCAACGGCAATCTCGTCGCTCCCTCGCCGGACAGCCCCGGAGAAATCACCATCACCGCCGACTCCGACGGCGACGGGGTGGCCATCGTGGACCACGAACTCGGCGGCAACCCCACCGAAGAGGACCACCGTATCACCAGCGACATCCCCACCGACGGTGAGTTCACCGTGACGGTGACACTCGAAGATACCGCACACGTCGAGTTGCGGGCGTCACACCCCGACCTGGACGGCATCTCCTCGGACCCGGAACACCCACACTTCACCGGCACCACCATCCGCTTCGGCCCCGGGACTTTCGATGCCCACAACTCCGAAATAATCGTCGAACAAGATGAGATTTTCGACGGCGACGGCGCCGCCCAGATTACCGTCATCCCCCGCGACGGATGCACAGGTCATCGACTCGGGGAGGGCCAGGACGTCCGAATCACCTCCAGCTTTGGCGAAGTAACGGATGTTCAGGACCTCGAGGATGGGCGCTACGAGGCGTTTTTCAGCACTGCCGACGGCGAATGCCCCGACGAACCAGCCGAAATCGACGCCTCCGTCGATGATGAACCCATCGCCGACAGCGCCGATGTCGACGTCATCTG
>SKMT01000391.1 GCA_007120915.1 Myxococcales bacterium
CAAGACGTATCTGCGCACTGAGTTCGAGACGATTCGCGGGCTGATCCGTACGGCGCTGCAGACGCCCGAGGAGAAGGTCAATGTTCCGGGGGTGGTGACGCTGCTCAAGGAATTGACGCGGCCGACGAGTGATGGCGACGTCTGGGTGACGTTTATCAGCGGAAGTCCGACGCAGATGCGCGACAAATTGGAGCGCAAGTTCGCCATCGATGGCATCGAGCCGGACGTCTTCATTCTCAAGCCGACACTCAAGAATATTCTCAAGGGTCGGTTTCGCGCCATTCGCGGCCAGGTCGGCTACAAGCTCGACAGCCTCCTGCGGGTCCGTGAGGAGGGGCCGGAGGCGCCGGAGACGCTCTTCGGGGATGACGTCGAACAGGACGCGTTCATCTACTCGCTGTACGCCGATGTCGTCGGCGGTCGGATCGAGCGGCCTTTGCTGGTGGACATTCTGCAGCAGGCGGGGGTGTACTCAGAGCGTCGAGCCTCGATTCTACAGCGCGTCGAGCGGATGCGGGTCGACGACAACGTGGGTCGGATTTTTATTCGGCTCGACTACCGAACCGCCCCCGGCCGGTTCTGGGTGTACGGGCCCCGGGTGGTACCGATCATCAACTACTTTCAGGCGGCGCTGGTATTGTTTGCCGACGGAGTGCTTCAGCTTCCCCCGGTGCTTCGGGTGGCGTCGCGGATGATACTGGAACATGACTACGGGGTGCCCAGACTGGCGAATTCCTTCCAGGATCTGATTCGCCGGCGCCACCTGGACCGAACGGCCATCGATCGACTCGCCGAAGCGATCCGGGAGTTTGACCACGCCCGCGAAGACGGCATCGTGTTGCCCGACGAGTTTTTCGATCGCCTCCTGTCGAGGGTGCGGGCGCTGGCGCCGCGCCATACCGCGCCGGTGCGCGAGTGGGAGGGGCCCCCGGACTACATGGCGGTACTGGAGGCGGATCGGAAGCTGCGAAACAATATCGATCGCGACTCCGGGTTGTTCGGTTAAGGCTACCTGAGAGCGGTAAATGTCGATCCCGCCACTTTTTTTGCAACATGGCCTTGACAACGAGAAAAAGCCCCTTATAGTAGGGGTTGTGCCTCACGGAGGACGGTCGACATGCATTCCCCCCAGGCCGTTAGTCAAGTGTATGTCCTATGACTACCCCACGTCCTTCGGAGGCACCTTTTTCTTTTCTAGGGGTTGAAGATCTTCTGGTGTGCGAGGTGCCCCTCCGCCGCTTCGCGGCACCTCCCCATTCCTGGCGTCATGGGGAGGGAAGCCGTGCTGCGCCCTACCGGTTGGGGTTCACGTCGAACACCACCGACGGTAAAGACCTGCACGGCTTCCCTCCCCACGAGGCACGAGTGGGGAGGTGCCGAACGGATGTGAGGCGGAGGGGCACCTCGTAAATCAGAAGAGATCCGAGGGGCATCTCGCACACCTCAGCCGGAAAACCACTGCCCATCGCGTAATACCATCCTCGTTACACCCCCCGGGGCCGCATCGGGATCATCGTGCAAGATCAGCGTCGGCTCTGACGCCTCTTCGTCGAGCCGCGGCTCGATCGTCGTCGGTGTCCCCTCGGCTCGAAGCCGATGCAGTGCTTCATCGACACCATTGAATTCGTCCAGCCGTTCAAGAATGCGCAGCGTCGGCGGGGCCAGTTCGATCTCTTCGTTTCGATAGTGCTCAATCGCCTGTCGGGGGGTCAGCCAGGCGCCGCCTGTGGTTTCGCCGTCGTCGTGGCGCGCGGTCTGATCCGGTGGGGCCTCAACGGCGAAAAAGCGGGTGTCGTAGCGGTGCGATTCAAACTCCGGGGTGATCCAGTGGGCGAAGAAGACCAGGTCGTCGACCGCCGGTTCAAGCTGGTGGTTTTCGAGCAGTTGGCGGAAGGTCACCTCACCGGCGTTGAGCCGGTGGCGTAGCTCGGCGAGGTCGTCGAGACGCTGTGCAGTGTTTCGGGCAAGCAGTATACGCGCTTCCTCAAAGGTCTCGCGCACGGCGGCGACCCGCAGCCCGGTGGTGTCGGCGTCGCCGCGCCGGTCGGCATCGTCGACCTTCCCGCCGGGGAACACCCAGACGTCGGCCATGAACTTGTGACCCCGGTGGCGGTGCAACATGTAGACCTGGAAGGGGTCGCGGTGGTCTCGAAGCAGTACGACACTGGCAGCATCGGCGGGCGTGTTCATGGTTGATGGTTGTGAAGGGGGAGATTGTGGTATCGACGCATGTCAACTGGACGTTACACGAAATCTTCGCTCCTTTCTTCATTGAAACCGGGTGGTATCGTATAATTTCGCCAGGTTCATCGTGCGATGGGCCCGGAACGAACGATCCTTTTTTACTGCACTGCTGAGTGCGCCGGAAGATTATGAGACCGAATTCTCCCCAATACATCGTCGCGGCCACCACGGCCGGACTTGTCGCCCTGTTCAGTTTCGGATGCGCCGATCCGACCATCGACGAAGAAGATGCCCAACAATATGCCGACGAATGGGCGTCGAATCTCGAAGAGTTGCTCACCGAACACGCTGTCGCCGACGCCGCCGGCGAGGCACTCGAGCAACAGCTTCGCGAGGCGGCCGAAGACGAAGAACAACAGATCCGAAGTGACGAGGCTCCCTATGCGGTGCTCGTCGAAGAGGTGTACCAGGATCGAGAGTTTGAGCCAGGGCTGATCGATCACGACGAGATGACCGCCGCCGGCGAAGCGGTGCTCGATGAGCTTCGGCACGTCGAGGATCACAACCTGGATGCCGAGTTCTACCAACTCGATGCCATCGAGCAGGCGGTTGACGCCTGGGGCGAACAAGGCGACTCGGTCGAACAGTTCGACGGGCTCGAGCCCACCGACGAAGACCGAAACGACGCCATCGCCTGGCTGGTCGAACAGCCTGTCGAAGAGTTTGATCTGAGCGACGACAACCTGGCAGTGCTCACCGAGGCGCTGATCGAAGACGATGAGCTCGGCGGGCGGCTCAACCAGGTCGTGGAGGACTACCAGCAAAAGCAGGGCGCGATCATCGAAACCGGCGCACAGGTAGAGACGCTGCTTGCGGTGGGGCTTGCCCGTTATGCCGGCGAGCAGCGCGGGCACATCAAGGAGCTGTGGGTGCACCCGCGCCACTGGGACTTTTACAACGAGCCGGACATGGAGGACACCGGTCCACGCCCCGATCCCGACAAGGGGGCGTTTCGCGGCGGCCAGGTCTGGCG
>SKMT01000026.1 GCA_007120915.1 Myxococcales bacterium
CGACATCGAACTCGAGAACGAGAACGACATCGAACTCGAGAACGAGAACGACATCGAGCCCGAGATCGAAATCGAGCCCGAGATCGAAATCGAGCCCGAGACCGACCTCGACATCGGACCTTTCCGCAGTTTGACCGCCTATCGGGCCGACTGTACCGTGGACGCATCTCCGCCGTTTGTGCGGTCCTACAATGCCCGACGTCCTTCGCCTGGTATCGCGGACGATGAGTAACGGTCCACCTCAGCTTGACGAATTGCCCCGGCCGGGGGAGGTCATCGACAACCGCTATCGACTCGGCGAAGCCTTCGCCAGCGGCGGGATGGGCGTGATCATGAAGGCCGAGCAGATCCGCACCGGCCGCCTGGTCGCCGTCAAGCTGTTGCACCCCCACATTGCGGCGCGCGACAACTTCGCGAAGCGCTTTAAACGCGAGGTGCGGGTGGCCACGTTGTTCGACCATCCCCACATCGTGCGCGTGTACGATGTCGGTGAAACCGACCGCGGTGCGCTGTATCTGGTCATGGAGCTGCTCGACGGCGAAGAGCTCAAAGAGCTGATCACCCGGGAGGCACCGCTGCCGGTGGGCCGGGCCGTCGAGATCGGATTGCAGATGCTCGACGGGCTCGCCGAGGCGCACAGCCAGGATGTCGTCCACCGAGATTTTAAGCCCGCCAACGTGCTGGTGGGAACGACCCGCCGCGGTGACGACTGGGTTAAACTGCTCGACTTCGGGGTGGCGAAGCTGGTCAACTCCGGGAAGACCAACCTGACCAAAACCGGTATGTATGCGGGAACGCCCGCCTACATCGCTCCGGAGACGATGATCGACAGCCGGCACACCGAAAGCCCCCGGCTCGACGTCTACGCCGCCGGGCTGGTGCTGTTGGAGATGCTCACCGGCCAGCGTGTGTACGGTGGCGACAATCTCACCCAGAAACTACTTCAGCACCTCAAACTTCCGATCCTGATCCCGGAGCAACTGTACGACACCCCCGTCGGCGAGGTGATCCGCCGCTCCACCGCCAAGCATCCCCAGGACCGCTACGGCGACGCCGACGAAATGTACACGGCGCTCGAACAGGCCGGGGAGGCGACCAACCCCGAGCTTTGTCTTCCCTTCCGGCGTATCAATCCCGGAACGGACGACACCTCGCCGAGCCTGCTGCAGGAGTTGATCAAAAAGCCGGCCGAAGACGGGCTGGACATGCTCCGCCAGATCCCCCAGCACGCCCGGTTTACTCCTGACGAATCACTCGAACCGCAGCGACCGGTCCACATCGACGCCGATCCGTCGGGCCCCACTGCCGTCAACACCCCCGCCCCGTCTCAGCCGACCACACCGGCGCACCAGGCCGACGACTTCGAGGGGGAAGCCACCAAAATCATCTCCGACTTCGACCGGGAAGAACAATTCGACGCCGGGCCCACCCGCATCGAAACCGGCGCCGAGGTGGCGATGTCCTCCCCTGCTGGTGCACCTTCTGGGCCCCGGGAACCGGCGCCGGACGATTTCGACGACCTCGAATCGGCGCGAACCAGAGTCGACGTCCCCTCCGGCGACTCGCACCCAACTGCGGCGCCAGGCCCCGATCTGCCGCCGACCCCCGACAGACGTTCCGGCGAACCAACCCGCCCCGCCGACCAGCCCACGGAGACCGCGGACCGGCCATCCCGCCAACTCCCTCCCCAGAAGACCGGCCCCCGCCAGGACGAGACCGTCGACACCACCGTCTCCAGCCTGCCGAATGGCAAAAAGATCGCCCCCGTCGCCGTCGGTGCCGTTGTCGTCGTTGTCGCGCTCGTCGTCGCCGCCGTCGTTCTGACGACGGACGACGAAGAGCAGGAACAACAGCAGGACGACCTGACCATCACCGTCGGCCAACAGGAGGACCAACCGGACGACCAGCCCCGCCAACAGCCCGACGAGCAACCCCAACCCGCCGAGGTGCCAGCCGGCCAGGCAGACGACGACCACGACGAGCCGGCGGTCATCGAACTCGCCGTGACCAGCGCCCCCGACGGCGCCACCGTCATCGCCGACGATGAGTCGCTGGGCGAGACCGATCTGCAACTGGCGTTCGATGAAGAAGAGTTGCCCCGTCGGCTCACCTTCCAAAAAGAGGGCCACGACGACGAAGAGTACGAACTGCCCCAAGAGTTCGACGACTCCGAGAGACACGACATCCACGTCGAGCTTCCCGCCGAACCCGAACCCGAGCCCGAACCCGCCCCTGAGCCTGCTGCAGCGCCACAGCCCGAACCACAGCCCGAACCACAGCCGTCACCTCCCCCCGCCGAAGAGCAGGAGGACGACGATGATGACGACAGCGATCTGCTCGACATCGATTTTTAACCCGGGGCGTACTGCCTTCTCCCCCGGCCGAATAGATCCTCAGCGTTGCCACCGCCTCTTGCCTCTCCGGCGACCCACGCACGGGGGTACTTCTCAGATCTCCGATTTCGAATTCGCTTTCAGTTTCGCTTCTACTTCAGTCTTCGAGTTTGCGCGCAATCCAGGGAGGCCGCTCGGGAATCTTCCGACGGAAGTGGAAGTAGAAGCGGAAGTGTATCCGAGATCCGAGATCTGGAAAGCAGGCGCCAGGGACGTGTAGCGGGTGTTTCTCAGGTCTCGGATCTCGGATGATAAGGCCAAACCAACCAGTGGCCGTGTTGCTCAACGTCGTCAGCGATCAGTCGTCGGGCAACTCACAGAAATCGGCAGCGGCGCACTCGCCGGCTTCGAAGTCACAGACCGTTCCCTCCTCGCATTCACGGTTTGAGAAGCAGGACTCCCCTTCTTCGTGGTGGGGCACGCACTCAGCGTTGTCGCAGTAGCCCTGCGCGCAGATGTCGTCGGCCGCGCAGGGATCACCGATCTGCGGTGCTTCACAACTTCCGGGGTCATCGGCGTCGGCGCCGATACAGGCGAGCCCGAAGGTGCAGTCGCGAAGTGCGTGACAGGACTCTCCCTCTTCGACGACGGGAGCGCACTGCTGACCGTTGGCGCCCTGACAGCTTGTGGACGCGGCGCAGAAATTTTCTCCAACCTCACAGCCCTCGCCTTCGGCGCGGATCACAACCTCGGCGCACTCGTCGGAAGCGGAGCAGAAGTAGTCGCGCTGACACTGTCCGTCGTGGCTGCAGGTGTCGCCGACGCCGCCTCGGGCCACGCAGGTCGGCTCCTCACCGGAATAGTCGCAGTATTGATCAGCGTCGCACTCCTCGTCGCCACATGTCCCCATCTGTCCGGTGTCCGGAGGTGTACACACGCCGTAGCAGGCGTCTTCAACACCATCTGCTTCGAAATGACAGGCCAGGTCCCCGGCGCACTCGTTGGAGGCGTTGCAGTAATCGCCCTCCTGCTGCTGTCCCGCGTACAGCAGCTCACAGGGATGGTCCTCATCGATGTCCATGCCCGTGTCGTCGAACAGCCCTGTATCACAGGAGACGTCCAGCAATTGTTGGCGACACTCCGCCAACTGGGAGCGATCCACCACGATGCGGCCTTGCTCGACGGCCTGTTGCTCCTCCGGGGACATATCCTGTGCAAACAACTGCTGCGCGCCGTCGAGACACTGCTCTTTGGTCGAAAACCGTCCCAGGATATCACTGATCGACGCCGCCTGAGCATTGGCCTGCGGGCAGTCCCAGGCCATCACACAGCTCGCCTCGGCAATCAGCGCCCAGATCAACTCGTCGTCATCGATGTCGTCGTAGCGATCGACCCCGTTGCCGGGCCCCGGTCCGTCGTTGGTGCTTCCGCTGCCATTGCCGGGGCCGGGAGGGTCCCCACAGCCGAGCAGCGCAATCAGCGCGATGGAAGCGACGAGGGCAAAAGTCTTCAGTGCACGGTTCATACTCGACTCCTATCGAGATCCTGTGGGGACAACTTAAGGGGGCAACATTACGCCGGGTTCGCCAATGCATTGCAAGCAGGTCTCGGGTCTCGGGTCATCGCCGGCGGTTGCAAACCGATGGCACACCTGTTGGAATTAAGCGGCAGAAAACAAAATGTTGCTTTTGAGGTTCCCTGTCTGGAGATGACCGATGCAGACCTGTTTTAATCCGAGGCGAATGTCACTGCTGATAGGACTGCTGGCACTGGTCGTTGGCGCCGCCGGCTGCAACGTGGATGCCGAAGCCCCCGGCGAGCCCTCTGAGGGCGACGCCTCACAGCTTCGTTTTCACGACGGAAACTACAACGACGCCGTCGACGGGCCTCACGCCGACCACAGCGGCGGTGCTCTCTACTCACTGACACTGCCCGATGCCGAGTCAGTGCGTGAGTATTTCGAAGAGGGTCAGACCGCGCGCATCGACATCGACAAGCCCTTCGAACAGGTGGGGCTTCGGCTCAACGCGGAATCGATCAACGGGCTGAGCTTCCGGGCGAAGCGAGCCGACGGTCAGTGGACCGAAGCAAACCCGGTGGACATCTACTTCAGTGAAGAGACGCTTCACAACGGGCTGATTCTGCTCGACGAGCCGGCGGTCTCCATCGAACTGGCCGGCGCGGAAGGGTTGGACTTCGTTCACATCGACTTTTTTGAAGAGATCATCGCCCGCGATGGGCTGATCCGAAGCGGCGGCCCCACCGTCGACGCCGCTGACCTGCCTGGAGACGACGATGAACTGAGCACCGTCCAGCAGGCCGTCGCCCCCTCCGATCTCGTGACCTCTCGCTCCGGGTGGAACGCCACCAACCCGGGCAATGTCTGCGGCAACGTGGTCGCCCCCTATCGGATGGCCATCCACCACACCGCCGTGCCCTCCAGCGACGGGCCCGACGTACACGCGACGGTTCGCTCCATTCAGAGCTATCATATGAACAACAACGGGTGGTGCGACATCGGCTATCACTTTCTGGTCGCCCAGTCCGGCGAAATCCTTCAGGGCCGGTCGCACTCCGACCGCCCCGGCGCGCACGTAGGCGGGCACAACTCCGGGAACGTCGGCGTCGCCCTGATCGGCGACTACAACAGCGCCAGCCCCCCCAACAGCCAGCTCAACAGCGCCGGTGCTATCGTCGAGTGGGCCGCCCAGACCCACTCCATCCCCCTGGACACCAGCTCCATTCGCGGCCACCAGGAGTACCCCGGCCAGACCACCTCCTGCCCCGGCAACCAGGGGCTGAATGCGATCCCGGAGATCATCTCCATCGCCGACTCCGGGGAGGCCCCCCCGCCCAGTGAGCCGGACGAACCGGAACCGGATCCCGGCGGCTGCTCCGGCACCCCTGATGACGACGCCGACGGATCGCTGTTCGCCGACTTTCCCGAAGACGCCACCGGCGCCGAAGAGGCCGGACTGTTGTATCAGTACGGTATCACCACCGGCTGCGAGGCCGACCCGCTGATGTTCTGCCCCCACTGCGAACTGACGCGCGATGCCTTCGTGACCATGCTGGTGCGTGCGGCGGGCATCGACACTTCCGACCCGCCAGACGACCCGACCTTCGACGACGTAGGCCCCGACAGCACCTTCTATGCCTACGTGGAG
Organism: Myxococcales bacterium; assembly: GCA_007120915.1. Classification (GTDB taxonomy): domain Bacteria; phylum Myxococcota_A; class Bradymonadia; order Bradymonadales; family Bradymonadaceae; genus SLJM01. Next base: position 5,501 of record SKMT01000026.1, read on the forward strand.
GCAGCCTACGAGGCGGGGATCACCGACGGCTGTACGGACGACGAATTCTGCGCTCGCGATGAGATCACCCGCCAGGCTGCCGCGGCGATGATTCACCGGGCGGCGGGCTGGCCCGAGGAAGTGCCCGACGACGCCCCGTCGTTCTCTGATGTCGACGAGGACCATCGGTTCTTCGAAGAGATCGAAACGCTCAAACAGCGCTGTGTGATCAGCGGCTTCGAAGACGGAACGTTCGGGCCCGGCGACGACATGCGCCGACGCCACGCCGCCATCATGATCGCACGGGCGTTCAACCTCGACGACATCAACCCCTGCGCAGAGCCGGGCGGTTGTACAGCGCACGAAAAGTTCGGCACCGAGGATTCGGTGTTCGCCGACTACGCCACACACCAGCCGGGCTACGAGGAGACCGAATTGCTCGCCGACAGAGACATCGTTCAGGGCTGTGAAGACTCTCCCCCGATGTTCTGCCCCCAGTGTGAGACCAGCCGTGCAGCAATGATTGCGATGCTTGTGCGGGCTGGGGAGCTGGATACTTCTTCGCCGCCTGACGAAGCGACCTTCGACGACGTGCCAACAGACAGCACCTTCTTCGCCTACGTGGAAGCGGCCTACGACGCCGGGATCACCCAGGGATGCGGCGACGGGGTGTTCTGCCCCACCGAACCGATCACCCGCCAGGCCGCCGCCTCGATGGTGGTCAACGCCGCGGGCTGGGACAAAGTCAGCCCCGACGACCCGACGTTCGACGATGTCGACAACGACCACTTCTTCTACGAAGAGATCGAAACGCTGGCCGACCGGTGTGTCACCGAGGGCTACCCGGACGGCACCTTCCGGCCCGATGTTGACGTCCCGCGGCGCACCGCCTCCATCTTCGTGGCTCAGGCATTTAACATCGACGGGATCAACCCCTGTGCTGTCGACGACGATGATGACGACGGCACCGATCCACCGCCCGGTGGCAACGGCGACGATGATGACAACGGCTCGGGCTCCGATGGAGACGACGACAGCAGTGAGTCCGAAGGGCTAGACAGCGCCGGCTGCGGCGGCTGTGCTACCTCGCCTGCCGCCCCCACCGCGGTGCTGGTGATGGTCGCGCTGGTGGCGTTGCTCGGACTTCGCCGCATCCCACAAACCACTTAACCTCCGGTGTCACCAAGTGCTAAGCTGCCAGCCAGCGGCAGACAGGACTGCGGCGAGGGCGCATCGGAGTTAACGGCTATGAGATACCAACTTCAGTTCGGGCTGGCAGCAGCGTGCCTGGCAATGCTCGTTGCCTCCCACGGGTGTGTCGCCCCCGAGTCTCCCGACGACGAAGAACCGACCCAACAGGTGTCCGACACCAGTACGGACCAGCCCGACCCGGGCGACGAGCCCGAACTTTCGGAACCGATCGCCCAGGGGCAATCCGACGATGACGAACCCGAACTGTCGGAGCCGATCGCCCAAAGCCAGCCCGACGATGAACAACCCGACGAACCCGAACTGTCGGAACCGATCGCCCAGGGCCAGCCCGACGATGAACAGCCCGACGAACCCGAACTGTCGGACCCGATCGACGAGGACGAACCTGACACACAACCCGACGACGGCCGGCCCGACGACTCCCCGCCGGCTGACCCGCCTGAAGCTGCCGAATCCGACGACAGTCAGGAACAAACCCGACGGGGTTCTCCTCGCCGCGACCGCCGAACTCCTCCACCCGGCGCCGAGCGTCCGCTGCAGCGACCCCACTCCGGGCCCGTCGAAGAGATCGCCACCGTCGGAGTGCCCAATCCCGTACAGATGTCGCCACCTCCAGATGTCGACGCCCCGCCACCTAAATCGGAACAGCGGGACGAGCCGGGCGACGAAGCGCAACCGGTCGGTGAAGATGACGCCGATGACGATCAGCGCCCTGCACTGGAGTCGGGCCACCCCCTGGAGGACTGCGTCGACGATGCAGCCGCTCCAGGCTTTCAGTGTTCTGCAGACCTGATCATCGATGCCATCGACGATGGCCACCCCATTACCATCGTCGAGCACTGCGAGGTGACCGATGACCCCGTCGGCTGCGGCGTCGAAGTCCACCGCCAGCTCTTCGACATGGTCCCCCCCGCCGGTGAACGCGACCCGATGCTTCTGGTCGAACTGGCCGTCGTGCAGAAATACGCCGGCGCCGACTGCGACTGGGTATCCCGGCTGGCGGCAACCCAACTGCTTGAGCAGGCTGTCCAAAAAGATGACCAGCTCCTCTCTGTGATCACCGACCTGTTCGACGACTGGCTTCGAGGCATCCCCGACTACCACCGGCTCGTCGGCGAGCTGGACGTGGACACCTGGGAGGGCATCGAGGAGTTTCTGACGAGCACCCGCTTCTTCCGAATGACCGATCGCAGCCGCGACGCCGCCAATACTTCGTGGCTACAGTTTCACGACGACGGCACCTACCGGGCCAGGCTTCGCACCCGAGAGGCACGCGCCTCCTACGACCCCGACGAAGATTTCCGTCAGGTCTCCGGCAGTTGGCAGCTCGTTTCTGCTGAGCCGGGCCAGGCGCCGGAGATTCGCATCGACGGCGAAGAAATGCACATCACCGACTCCACCGTCTTCATCCTTCAACCCCCCGGTGACAACCGGGATGGACCCGACCGGGTGACCCTGGATGAATGGGATCTGTACGACTTCCCCGGCGACACCGAGTGTGTGCTCCCCCCGTAACCTCGCCGCGTATCCAGTGCTAACCCCGGGCATCGAGACTACCCATGGACCGCATTGTCCAACTCTTTCTGCCCGACGAGTTGCGCGACGCCGACACGTTTGAGCGCCGCCGCGCAGAGTTGATGATCAAAATGACGGTGGTGTTGTTTCCCCTGGGCTTCGCCGCCGCAGCCTCGATTCACCTCGCACACCAGGTGTGGCTGATGACATCGGCGATGGCGGCGGTGCCGATGATGTTGCTTCTGGGGCCGATCACACTGCGGTTTACCGGCAACATGCGGATGGCCAGCCTGTTTTTGCTGCTGCCGTTGTACGCCGTGTTGACCTGGTATTGCTTTCACACCGGCGGGCTGCTCGCTCCCGCGCTAAGCGGGCTGTTGCTGCTTCCGCTGATGGCGTTGATCTGTCTGAACGCGCGATGGGCCTGGGCCTGGATGGTACTGGTAGTACTGACCTGGATCGCACTGTATTTCGCCACCGTCACCGGCGTGACCGCCGGCACCGAAGTGGTGGACGACCACTATGTGGTACGCCGGCTCCACGAGCTGCTCATCGTCGGCGGGGCGGTCTTCGGGATGTTCTTCGTCAAGGATACCCTCAAGCAGTGGTTGGTCGACAAGTTTCGCACCAAAGAGGCCGAAACCCGGGCGGTGGTCAACACCGCCCCCGACGGGATCATGACCGTCGACCGGCAGGGAACCATCCTGACGGCCAATGACGCCGCCCAGGGCATCTTCGGTGCCGATGGCCGTCGGCTCGTCGGCAAGAACGTCCACCATCTTATCGCCAGTCTCACGGACGAAAACCTGCTGCGGATGACCGACTTCGGCGCCCCCGAAGAGCACACCGCAGCCGGGGCATACGACTCATTTCCCGTCGAAATCTCCTTCGGATTGCTCGAAGACGATGACGATCCACAGGTTGTGCTGGTGTTTCGAGACATCACCGGGCGCAAGGAGTCGGAACGCCAGCTCAAACGCGCCCGCGACGAAGCGTTGGAGGCCAGCCGCGCCAAAAGTCGATTTCTCGCCAACATGAGCCATGAGCTTCGCACCCCCCTCAACGCTGTGATCGGCTACTCGGAGATGCTGCTCGAAGACTCCGACGACGACACCTCCCAGTTCAGCACTGACCTGGAGCGGATCCGAAGTGCCGGAAAGCATCTTCTGACACTGATCAACGACATCCTGGAACTGTCGAAGATCGAAGCCCGGCGCATGAGCATTCACACCGAGCCCTTCGAGCTTCGCCCCCTGTGCGAAGAGGTGATCGACACCATCGCTCCGTTGATCGAAGAGAGTGGCAACGAGCTGATCCTCCAGCTTCCCGACGAGTCCACCACCATGGTCTCCGACCCCACCAAGGTGCGCCAGATTCTGTTCAATCTGCTGGGAAATGCCGCCAAGTTCACCGAAGACGGCACCGTCAGGCTGACCGTGCTGGAAGACGAAGAGGCCGGCCAGATTGTCTTCGTGGTCGAAGACACCGGCATCGGCATGAACGAAGAGCAGCTCGACCGGGTGTTCGACGCGTTCCAGCAGGCCGACACCTCCACGACTCGGCAATTTGGCGGCACCGGGTTGGGCCTGACGATCACCGACCACTTCTGCACGCTTCTCGACGGATCGATCGACGTGGAATCCGAGCAGGGCGAGGGCACCACCTTCACAGTGCGACTCGCCGCCGAGCTTACTGCTCAGGACTCCAACTGACATTGTCGACGACTACATCTTCATCCCCGCTGGATTCGATGGTCAGATCGAAGGTGCCGTCCACCTCGTCGTCCAACTCCACAGCGAACAGATAGGGTTCGGTCTCCCCGGAGACATCCGGGGATTGACCCACCGAGTCGCCATCCACGAAGATCTCGACGCGATGCTCCCCGGAGGGGTTGCCCGCCGGGGCCAGCATCACCGAAATTGAAGCGATGCCATCGGGCGCATCCGGCGCCGCAATCCAGCCGTCGCCTCCGCCCTCCAGCACCACCGAGGTGCCATCGATGACGTCGTCGTCCCCTTCATCTTGTTCCTGGCGTTTGACCCGGTAGTAATCCCACTCGATCCCCTCCACACCGGTGAACGTGTCCACCGAACCATTAAACGACGTGCGGCTCATATCGGCGTCGTCAAACTGTTCGACGATTCCGTCGACCTCCGCGGCACCGGCGCTACAGAACGCGCCCGCAGGCCTGTAAGCCCCCCGTTGGTCGGTGGTCCAGTCCAATTCGACATCCTCGAAACATTCGTCGCCGAACATCATCGCCCGCGCCTCGCTGCCATCGTCGGGTATCTTCGTTTCTGTGTAGCCACCGTTATCGGCCAAATCCTCCAGCCCCGCGTCATTCACACCCAGTTCGTCGCTGAAGTCCTCCTGAAACTGGTTGTCCACCTCTCCGATGACGTTGAATCCCTCGCTGTCGATCTCCTGGACCGTCCCCCCCAGGTCGGCGTAGTCATCATCGTCGATGATCTTGTTTTCGGCGATGATATTGCCCCGGATCGTCGCACTGGCGGAACTGTTGACGTATACCCCGCCGGTGTCGTCGCTGAAGTTTTGTTCTTCGATGCTGTTGCCCACCACCGTCAACCCTTCCAGCGTCGCCGTGCCGGCGAACACCATCACTGCTCCGACGCGCCCCTCACTTTCGTTGTCCACAAATGTGCTGTGGGCAATCTCCAGGGTTCCGCTGGTATCGACGGCTCCCCCGTTTCCTCCGGCGACGTTGTCCCGAAACAGGCTCCGGTGGATGATCACCGTCACGTCGTTCTCGAACTGGGGGACATCCAGCGCCGAGCCCCAACCATCGGCGGTGTTGTTCGCGAACAGACTGTCGTAAATCTCGACGGTGCCACTGTCGGTGACCGCCAGGGCTCCGCCGGCCTGTACGGACTCATTGTCCTGAACGGTCACCCGCTTCAGAACCAACGTGCCGTCGTCGACCACCCGCCCCGCCCCTCCGGGGTTGCCAAATCCGTCGCTCAGCACCAGATCCGTCATCGTCAGATCCCCTCCTGCTTCGATCCGGAACAGACGGGTGGAGCCGTTGCCATCGACGACCACCGGGTCATCGCTGCGCCCCTGGATGGTCAGTTCCTGGTCGACCTCGATGTGGCTGCCGGTCAACCCAACTTCAGAAACACTGTCGAGAAACTTAACGACCGTTCCCGCACCGACGTCATCGACGACGAACCGCAGCGAGCCATCTCCGGAGTTGTCTTCGTTGATCACCAGATAGGCTGCCCGTACTTCGATGTCGACGGTCTGCTGATCACCCGGTCCAAGTTGAAAATCCGCCGGAGAGATGTCGACGTAGCTGTCGTTGCCGTAGGGGTCGACCGGCTGCTGTTGAACTTCCACCGCGTAGTCTCCGACGGGAGCACCAAAAAAAGAGGCGTCCGAATCCAGGGGTTCCTCAAACCCGTCGGGCCCCGTCAGTTGTAGCTCGTAGCTTGTGTCACCCAACTCTTCGAGCACCACTTCGATGTCGCCGGAAATAAGTTCGTAGGTAATGACCACCGTCTCGGAGTCACCACTTTCCAACTCCACCGTATCGCCTCCGTCGGCGGCATAAATCCAATCCCCGTCGATGACATCAAATGCCTCTACGGTGTATTCGCCGGGCTCCAGATCATCGAA
>SKMT01000233.1 GCA_007120915.1 Myxococcales bacterium
GAACGAATAACCGAAAACTCAGAGTGAGAGGTGCTTGAACACGCGTTCCGGGATTGACTTGATCATGGTCATGATCCCGCGCCAGAACCGGGGGTAGTAAAAGGAGTCGACGCCCTTGTGTTCGGCCTCGAAGATCGCGCGGCCCGTCTCTTCGGGGGAGGCGATGGGGATGGAGGTGTCGAGATCGAAGGTCATGCGGGTGTCGACGAAGCCGAGTTTGACGGTCATCACGTGGACGCCACGGTCGGCAAGCCGGTTTCGAAGCCCCTGCAGATAGAGGGTGAACGCCCCTTTTGCGCTTCCGTAGAAGTAGTTTGACGCCCGGCCCCGGTCCCCGGCGACCGACGAGATGCCGATGATGCTTCCGCGGGCTCGTTCCTCAAATCGACGCGCCAAAATTTCACAGATGCTTACCGCCCCGGTGTAGTTGACGTCGATGACCTGGCGGGCCTTCTGAAAATCTTGTTCGGACTGTTGCTGATCTCCCATAGTTCCGAAGGCGACCAGCGCGACTTCGACGGGGCCAAGAGCGGCTTCGGCGTCGTCGATCAGCCGATGGTGGCCGTCGAAATCACGGGCATCGAAGCTCAACGCGTCGGTGCTCACACCGTGGCGGATGCTCAGGTCGGAGCCGATGCGTTCGGCCTCTTCGATGTCCCGGGCTGCCACACCGATCGAGTTGCCGGCGGCGGCGTATTCATCGGCGACGGCGCGGGCGATCGGCGATGTGGCTCCCAGGATAAGTACGGACATGATTGGCACCGAGGTTGAGGTTGGGTCGTCTGTCGTTCATTGCCCGACAAGGCCGAGTCGGCGGCCCAGATCGGACTGGAAGACCTGTTGCGGATCCCACTGATCGCGAACGGCTTTCCATTGTTCCCATTCGGGGTACATCCGCCGGAAGTTGTCGCGACTGACCCGGGCGTCTTTGCCCAGGTAGACTCTGCCGCCGGTGTCGACGACGAGCCGGTCGAGCCGGTCGAGCAGACGCAGCAATTCGTCGCCGTAGTTGGGGAAGTCCAACGCCAGGGTCACCCCGGGCTTCGGAAATGAGAGCCCGCCGTGGTCGTGGTCGCCAAACTCCTTGATGACCGCCAGAAAGGAGGCCATCCCACAGGAGGTGATCTCCAACAGCATCTCGCGGATGGTCTCCCGGTCGGGCACCACCACCTGGTACTGCAGAAAGCCCCGGGGGCCATAGATGAAGTTCCAGTTGTCGACGGCATCCAGCGGGAAGAAGAAGGGTTCGTAATCGACGATGGTCTGCTGGTGGCCGGGGGGATGTTTTCGGAAATAAGCCTCGTTGAACATCCGAATCGACGCCTTGTTCAAGAGCAGATCGGACTGCAACATCCGCCCGTCCACCGCCGACTGCACGACACCGGCGATGCGATCCAGAAAGCTCGGTTCGACCCCGGTGGCGGCAGACGCATCGGCATGCTGACCGCTCATAAAGATGCCCCGGCCCAACGCGTCTCCGGAAGCGACACAGTCGATCCAGGAGACAGTCATCGGGCTGTCGGCGTATGCGGCGCTGACGTCGAAGAACTCGTCGAGATTCTCGAAGCGCACCGATTCCATCTCAATCGCCGGGCTTTCGACCGGGTACAGCTCAAACTCGGCGCTTAGAATGAAGCCCGTCAGGCCCATCCCGCCGATGGTCGCCCAGAAGAGCCGCTCGTTTTCGTCGCGGCTGCACGTGACGACTTCTCCGTTGCCACAAAGCAGCTCGATGCGGCGGACGTGGTCGCCGAAACAGCCCGCATGTACGTGATTTTTGCCGTGGATGTTGCAGCCGATCGCCCCGCCGACGGTGACATATTGGGTGCCCGGCACCACCGGTGGAAACCATCCGCGGGGCAGGAAGATGTCGATCAGCTCCCCGATGGTCACACCGGCTTCACATCTAAGCCGCCCCGTTTCGGCGTCGAAGTCGAGCATCCGGTCGAGCCGGCGGGTCAGCACCACCTTGCCGTCGCTTAACAGCGCGGCGTCGCCGTAGCTGCGACCCAGCCCGTGAGCGAGCACCGGCTGACCGTCGCGCTGATCGAGCGAGTCGAACACCTCACTGCGGCGCTCCGGGCGTCGACAGCAGGCATCGACGACGGGATATCGACCCCAGCCGGCGAGTTCTTTTCGGGTCCAATGGGACATGACAGCCTACGCAAGCAGTACGGGTTCGGGCACGCTACGGATAGCAAAGTTGACGAATTGCGCAATTGTGGTCGTGAGGTCGCGGGGTCGTGTACCTCCGTGGGTCACACGAAGCTCCCCACAAATCTTAGTTAGCCGTAGTTCAGGCGTCTCCAATAGAAGGCGGTCCTGCGGCCTCGACGGTCAGAGGTCTTGGGGTCGTGAATCTCTTGAGAGTTCATGCTACTGGACAATCAAATCACGAGCCTCCCGGTGAGATGCCAACAACGATATGAGGTTGCAATGGAATTGACGGACCGACAGACCGCCCGCCGGATGGACGAAGAAGATGAGTTGTCGTCATTTCGGCGCCGCTTTCACATCCCGAAGACCGACGACGGCGAGGATGTGCTGTATTTCTGTGGCAACTCCCTGGGGCTGCAGCCGCAAAACACCGCCGAGTACATCGACCGGGAACTTCGGAAGTGGGCCAAACAAGGCGTGGAGGGGCACTTTTCCGATGACGATCCCTGGTACTCCTACCACGAATTGCTCTCGGAGCCGCTCGCCGGGGTCGTGGGGGCGAAGCCTCGCGAAGTGGTGGCGATGAACTCGCTGACGACGAATCTGCATCTGTTGATGGTGTCGTTCTACCGGCCCACAAACGACCGGTACAAAATCATGATCGAAGGCGGAGCATTTCCCTCCGATCGCTATGCGGTGGCCAGCCAGGCGAAGGTGCACGGCTACGATCCGCAGCAAGCGGTCGTGGAACTGACGCCTCGCGACGGCGAGCATCTGCTTCGCAGCGAAGATATTGAAGCGGCCATCGAGGAGCACGGCGACGAGCTGGCGCTGATCATGCTCGGCGGGGTCAACTACTACACTGGACAGTACTTCGATCTGGAACGGATTACCGAGGCGGGCAAGGCCGTGGGGGCGAACGTCGGGTTCGACCTGGCACATGCCGCCGGCAACGTGGAGCTACGCCTTCATGACTGGGGGCCTGATTTCGCAGCCTGGTGTTCCTACAAGTATCTGAACGCCGGGCCGGGGGCGGTCGCCGGGATCTTCGTTCA
>SKMT01000708.1 GCA_007120915.1 Myxococcales bacterium
CGCCCAAAGGCCTACGGTCGGTCGGGGCTACGATCCGGCGAACGTACCTCCGGCGGTTGCTTCAATTCCTTCTTCGACCATTCCGAGTATTGCCACCGTTGTCCTCTGATGAACCGACCCGCCACGCCGACCTCCAACAACCAATAACCAACAACCAATAACCGCAGCCCCAACCGGAATGTTGACGCATCGCCGCCCGTGTTGTTCAGTGCTGGTGAACCAGATTGCTTCTTTTCTTCCGCCGAGGGAGCTGACGATGGCAGGACACAGTAAATGGGCGAACATCAAGCACAAAAAGAAGAAGAAGGACCGCAAGCGCGGTAAGATCTTCAGCAAGCTCTCCAAGAAGATCACCTCCGCGGCCCGCCGTGGCGGTGGAGACCTGGAGTACAACTCCGAGCTTCGCGTCTGGGTCGAAAAGGCCAAAGACGCCAACATGCCCAAGGACAACATCGAGCGCGCCATCAAGAAGGGCACCGGCGAGCTCGAAGGCGTCAGCTACACCGACTTCCGCTATGAGGGCTATGGCCCCGGTGGAGTGGCCTATCTTCTGGAGGGATCGACGGACAACAAAAACCGCACTGTCTCCGACATCCGCTACGTCTTCGACAAAAACGGCGGCAACCTCGGCGAGGACGGCTGTGTGGCCTGGATGTTCCACTCCCAGGGCATTATCGCCATCTCCGAGGACAACGTCGACGACATCGACGAGTTAATGATGCTCGTTCTCGAAGCAGATGCCGAGGACCTGGAGCAGGAGGACGGCGTCGTCACCGTGACCACCCCGCCGAAGCAATTCGCTCAGGTACGCACGGCGCTCAAGGAGGCGGGATACGACGACTTCATGACCGACGAGATCACCAAAGTCGCCGAAAATTCTCTCACCCCCGATCTGGAGACGGTCCAGAGGAACATGAAGCTCATTGACCTGCTTGAGGACAACGACGACATCGAAGACATCTACCACAACCTGGAGTTGTCCGACGACGTCGCCGAAGCGCTGGATAAAGAGCTGTAATTACTCGGCCAGCCTGTCGAACAGCTCGTCGAATTGTTGCGGTATCGGGCTCTCCACCTCGATCTGTCCCTCGGCGACGGGATGGTCCAACCGCAGCCGGTGAGCATGCAACATCATCCGGTCGATGTTCACGCCCGATTTTTCCATCAATCCCCCGTAGCGCCGGTCACCGACGATGGGCATCCCTTCGCCGGCGAGATGCGCCCGAATCTGATGGCGCCGCCCCGTATGTGGCCGGGCGACCAACTCGCAGACTCGCCCCCGTCGGCGCTTCACCTCCAACTCGGTGCGTGCGTAATCCCCTCCCGCCTCCACCGGTACCTGACGGGTCTGTGAGCCGCTTCCCCGCTCGTCGAGGTGATTCTCGACAGTCCATACCGACTCCTCGCGCCGCATCTCTTCGTCGGCCACCGCCAGCGCCCGGTAGGTTTTGTCGACATTCCGACTCTCAAATGCCTCGCCCAGCCTCTTGTTGGCTCTCCGGTGAACCGCCAGCACCACCACCCCGGAGGTACCCACGTCCAGCCGGTGATGTATCGCCACGTACGGATCTTCTACGCCGCGCCAGCTCAGGTACCGCTTCACCGCCGCCACCAGGTGATCGCGGTTCGGATCCCTGGTCGCCTGGCTGGGAAGCCCCACCGGTTTGTTCACGGCGATCACGAAGTCGTCGCGCCACAACACATCGTCGTCGCTCAAATCATAGCGGCGTGTACTCTTCGGCGATCCCACCACCTCTTCGTCGACCTCCACACGCACGATGTCGTCGTATTCGACGTTGCGCGAACCGAAGCGCTCCACGCGACCGTTGTACTCGACCTTTCCGGCGTCGAGCAGTTTCTTGGTCTTGTTGCGCGAAAACCCCCCTTCCAGCGCTTTGTTCAAACGCCGTGCCAGCGCCTTATCCAGCCGCTGGCCGTGCTCGTTGAGGGTAAACTGGAAGGTGAATTCCGCCATACTGCGCCCTGTCGGAACCTCATCGCCTCCGCTCCGGCTGTCCGTTCAAAAGTCGATGGTGCGCGGAGTTCGGGGAAACGCGATGACGTCTCGCACATTGTCCAGCCCCGTCGCGTAGGCGATGGTGCGCTCGAAGCCGAGGCCGAACCCGGCGTGTGGGACCGTGCCGTAGCGGCGAAGATCGCGGTACCAGTCGTACTCCTCGATGTCGTGGCCCGAGTTCTTGATGCGCTCATCGAGCAGATCGAGCCGGTCCTCGCGCTGAGCGCCGCCGATGATCTCGCCGATCCCGGGGGCGAGCACGTCCAGCGCGGCGACGGTGTTCTCGTCGTCGTTCAAACGCATGTAAAACGCCTTGATCTCGCGGGGATAGTTCGTCACCACCACCGGGCGTCCTACATGCTTCTCGGCCAGATACCGCTCGTGCTCCGACTGCAGGTCGATGCCCCAGGAGACCGGGAATTCAAAGTCTTCGCTCGATTCGGCCTCTTCGAGAATCTTGATCGCTTCCGTGTAGTCCATCCGCTCGAAACTCGACTCCACGACCTGCTCCAACCGGTCGATGACATCGATCTCTTCGGCGCGGTCGTCGAAAAACGCCATGTCTCGCGGTCGTTCTTCCAGAAGAGCTCGGAAGATGTACCGCAAGAAGTCCTCCGCCAGATCGGCGGTGTCATCCAGATCGGCGAAGGCGATCTCTGGTTCCACCATCCAGAACTCTGCGAGGTGACGCGACGTGTTCGAGTTCTCGGCCCGAAACGTCGGCCCGAAGGTGTACACCCGGGCCATCGCCAGCGCATAGGCTTCCAGGTTCAACTGCCCGGAGACCGTCAAAAATGCCTCGCGCCCGAAGAAGTCCTCCGAGAAGTCGACGGCTCCCTCATCGGTGGTCGGCAGGTTGACCAGATCCAGCGTCGAGACCCGAAACAGCTCCCCGGCGCCCTCGGCGTCGGAGGCCGTAAGCACGGGGGTGTGGACCTGAATGAAGTCGTTTTCGTGAAAGTAACTGTGAATCGCCCGGGTCAGCGTGTGGCGCACCCGAGTCATCGCACCGATCACATTGGTACGGGCTCGCAGGTGGGCGTGCTTGCGAAGGTGCACCATAGTGTGCTTCTTCGCGGCCATCGGATAGGTATCCGGGTCGTCCACCCAGCCCATCACCTCCACACGTTCGGCCTGCACCTCCACGTCCTGGCCGCCGCCGCGCGATTCCACCAGCTCACCGACGATGCGAAC
>SKMT01000459.1 GCA_007120915.1 Myxococcales bacterium
AACTGGTCGTTGGCAAGCTTCATGCTCAACGCCGACTTCAGCGCCGCTTTGCGCTTCGACTTCGGCATCGAGTAGCTGTAATCGCGGGGCTTGGGACCGAAGATGCTGGATCCGCCCACCCACAGGGGGGAGCGAATCGAGCCGTGGCGCGCCCGGCCGGTGCCCTTCTGACGCCAGGGCTTTCGGCCACCACCGCTGACTTCACCGCGGTGCTTCGTCGAATGGGTTCCCTTGCGCCGACGGGCTCGCTGCCAGTTGACAACCTCCCAGAACAGATGCTCGCGCACTTCGGCGCCAAACACGTCCTCGTCGACCTCGATGTCGCCGGCGGATTCGTTTTGTAAATCGACTACTTCGATATTCATATCTAACTCCTGCGCCGCCCTGTCTGTTGCTCGGACGGGCGAAAGAGATGGTTCAGGGCCGTTCGCAATGAACGGCCCACGCGATCATTTATAAGCCTTATGGGGCGACTCGACTCGCTCAGGTCTTGATCTCGACGTCGACCCCGGCGGCCAGATCCAGACCCATCAGCGCGTCGAGCGTCTGCTGGGTCGGCTCCAGAATGTCCAGAAGCCGCTTGTGGGTGCGCATCTCAAACTGATCGCGCGCCGTCTTGTTGACAAAGGGGCTTCTGAGCACCGTCCACCGATTGATCTTCGTCGGAAGCGGGATCGGTCCCGACACCCGAGCGCCGGTACGCTTTGCCGTCTCCACGATGTCGGCGGCCGATGCGTCCAGCAGCTTGTGGTCGTATGCCTTGAGCTTGATGCGAATCTTTTCGTTGGCCATCTTCCAGTACCTTGGCGAATGTCGGGCCCCATCTGAGGGGCCCGTGTGTCAAATCCTTGCGTTGAACACAACGGAGGGTCTCGCCGGTGTGTTTCGTCCGGCGGCGATCCCTCGTGTGTCGAGGTTCTCGTGGTCCCGAAGACCGCTTGTTCTGCCGGGCATTCGGGCCGTCGTTTACGGCGGACTTTCCCGGGCGGCTTGCCGCAGGGCGTGCGGACCATACACGAGGGGTTCCACCAGATCAAGCGCTCCTACAGACCTCCGGTAAACTCGTGTACAATTTCGTCCGCGATGCTCTCCGGAACCTGCCCATAATGCGAAAACTGCATCGTGTAATTGGCGCGACCACTGGTGTTGGAGCGCAGATCCGTGGCGTAGCCGAACATCTCGGCCAGCGGCACTTCGGCGTCGATCACCTGGTTACCCGATCGCTTCTCCATTCCCAGCACTTCACCGCGGCGCGAATTCACATCGCCGATCACGTCACCCATGTACTGCTCCGGGGTGACCACTTCCACGGTCATAATCGGCTCCAGAAGAACCGGTGACGCCTTGCGCAGCGCCGACTTCGTTCCCATCGTCGCGCAGACCTTGAACGCCATCTCGCTGGAGTCGACCTCGTGGTGATCTCCGTCGACGAGCTGCACGTGGAAGTCCACGCAGGGATAGCCCGCCAGAACGCCGGCGTCCGCCGCCTCGCGCACGCCCCTTTCCACGGAGTTGAAAAACTCCCGGGGCACCGCCCCACCGGTGACCGACTCGTCGAAGGTCACCCCTTCGCCGCGGTCGTTGGGGCTGATCTCGAGTTCGACCTCCGCGTACATCCCCTTGCCACCGCTCTGCTTTTTGAGCTCTTCGGTGTGGGTCGTCGCCGCGGTGATTGTCTCTCGGTAGGCGACCTGCGGCTGGCCGACGTTGGCGTCGACTTTGAACTCCCGAAGAAGCCGGTCGACGATGATCTCCAGGTGCAGTTCGCCCTGCCCGCCGATGATCGTCTGGCCCGTCTCCTCGTCGGTGTGCACCGTAAAGCTGGGGTCTTCGACCGCCAGCTTTTGGAGGCTGTCCGACAGCTTCGACTGATCGGCTTTGGTCTGCGGCTCAATCGCGATCTCGATGACCGGGTCCGGAAAGTCGATCGCTTCCAGCACGATCGGCTCGTGTTCGTCGCACAGAGTGTCGCCGGTGGTGGTGTCTCTCAGACCCACCGCCGCCGCGATATCTCCGGCGCGAACCTCGTCGAGCTCCTCGCGCTTGTTTGCGTGCATCTGCAACATCCGGCCGATGCGCTCGCGCTTGTCTTTCGTGGAGTTGTAGGCGTAGTTGCCCGCCTCCAGCGTCCCGGAATACACCCGGAAATAGGTCAGATGCCCCACGTAGGGGTCGGTCATGATCTTGAAGGCCAGCGCCGAAAAGGGCTCGTCGTCATCGGAGGGCCGTTCGATTTTGTCTTCGTCGGTCGCGTCGGCGTGCTGCTCGGTGATCCGGTAGAACGAATCGGGGGTCACCCCTTCAACCGGTGGCACGTCCGTGGGCGAGGGCAGATAGTGGGTCACCGCATCGAGCACGGGCTGCACCCCTGTGTTCTTGAGCGCCGAACCGCAGAACACGGGAATGATCGTCTCATCGAGCGTCCCCTTCCGGATCGCGGCGCGGATGTCCTCCACGCCGATCTCCTCGCCCTCCAGATACTTCTCCATAAACGCTTCGTCGGCGTCGGCGCAGGCTTCAAGCAGCGCTTCCCGGCCCGCTTCGGCCTGATCGCTGAGCTCTTCCGGGATGTCGACGGTCTCAAACTCCGCGCCCAGCGTCTCCTCTTTCCACACGATCGCCTGCTCTTCGATCAGATCGACGACCCCGCGGTAATCATCTTCGCGACCGATGGGAATCTGCATCTTGACGGGCCGGCAGCCCAGCCGATCGCGCATCTCCTCGACGACCCGATCGTAGTCGGCGCCCACCCGGTCCAGCTTGTTGACAAATGCCATGCGCGGCACGTCATAGCGGTCGGCCTGGCGCCACACCGTCTCCGACTGCGGCTCCACACCGCCGACCCCACAGAACACAGCGATCGCACCGTCGAGCACCCTCAGCGACCGCTCCACCTCCATGGTGAAGTCCACGTGGCCCGGGGTGTCGATGATGTTGATGCGAAACCGCTCGTCGTCTACCGACCAGTGACAGGTGGTGGCCGCACTGGTGATGGTAATCCCCCGCTCGCGCTCCTGATCCATCCAGTCCATCTCGGCGGCTCCGTCGTGGACCTCGCCGATCTTATGGGATTTTCCGGTGTAATACAGGATCCGCTCGGTCATCGTCGTCTTCCCGGCATCGATATGGGCCATGATGCCGATGTTCCGAACTTTCCGGAGTGGGAATGTGCGTGCCACGATCTTACCTTGCGTTCTGTG
>SKMT01000326.1 GCA_007120915.1 Myxococcales bacterium
GTGAAACCCAAGCGTGCGATACAGAATCGATGCCGGTGTATTGCCCCGGTACGCCTCCAGATCGATGCCTCGGATATCGTGTTGCTCCGCCCAGTCCAGAAGCTGCTCCACCAGCGCCCGACCCAGTCCCCGACGCCGCGCATCAGGAGTGACATAGAGGGTCTCAATCCACAGCGACCGGCCACCGAACTTTACGGACCAGTTGAAGTTTGCCAGCACCAGGCCCACCACCTGATCGTCGGAGGGCCGACGAGCAACCCAGCAGAGACACTCCGCCGGATCCTGTGCCATCCCCTCCGTGACCGAACGAGCCAGCTCACGAAGATCATCGCTGTCGGTCTCCACCCCCAGATCGGCCATATCCTCCTCGAACAACGTTCCGATCCGGTCCACATCCTCCGGTCGTGGCTCATCGATACTGATGCTTCCGGAAACCTCACTTCCTGTCTGTGCCATCTGTCGACCCCTCTACCCCGTTGCCAGGTGGAGCTTGCGCCTCCGGTATCCCGGGCGGCGATGAATTAGATCTGTCGCATCGTCTCCAACAGCTCCCGGCGTTCATCCGCCGGGATCTTGTTGAGCACTGTGTCGAACAGCTCCGTTTCGTTTTTTGTGTGTTCGTCGACCAGCTCCGACAGCGAGCGCAACACGTCGACGATCACCTCCAGCTCCCGCGTCAGCTCTTCGGGCTCTTTGCTCAACTGCTTGTGCAGCCACCGGGTGCGCTGGGTCATCTCTTCGTGTGCCTGTACAAGTGCCTCGATATCGGACTGCAACTCCGGGAACCGACGCTCCATATCGACGAAGAAGACCTCCTCCTCCTGATTGAAGTGGTGCAGCATGTCCTCCAGCGCCACCTCGAGATCCTCGGAGGCGGTGGCTACCAGATCGTCCTGGCTGTCAGCTCCCGTCTTTCCGGCGGCGATATCGGCGAACCTCGTTGCCAGATCATCAAACAATCGGCGCAGATGCTCGTGTTCGTGATGCACCTGATCGATGAGGTCCGAAGTCTGTTCTTCGATCGATTCTTCCGACGTCATTTCGGTCCAGTGGCTCAAAGAGAGAGATGCAGCGGACGAGTGTCGAACCGCCTTCGGTCACAACGGCTGGCACGATAGCGCCGAACCCGGTCGTCTAGCAACCCTGACGACACCATCGCTGCTACCGCTTTCGCCCTGATAAACCAACCGGCGGCAGCTACTGTTCCCGAGGTGGAAAGCTTTTCGCGCTGCTGCGGTGGCACTGCGGTACGGATCTGCCAATTCTCCAGAGTCTCGCCATCGATTCGACACAGCAATTGCAACTCATTTGCAATTGTCTTATTACGGAGGTCATGGCGGTGCCGCTCCGCCGCCGAACACCGCATCAAACGTAATGGATGTCGCGATGAGACGTATCACACTCGCTTTCGCAGTTGTCGCCCTTCTGCTGGTCGGGCACCCCTCGCTGTCTGTCGCCGGTGATGAACCTGATCAGGACGACACCGATGATGTTCAGCAGGAGCTCGAACAGATCGAGCGCCAGCTCGACGCCGTCGACGACGACGAGCCTCGTCGAGAAGACGAACAAACCGAAGAAGACGAGCAGGACGACGCCGACCCACTGGACGTCGACGACGAGCTCGAACAGATGGAGCGCGACCTGGAGGCCGCCGACGACGAAGACCCCACCGACGCTGCCGCACCGACCCACGAGGACCCGCAACTTCCCTCTCCCGCCGATCCCCGGGAATCCGCCCCGCAGTCGATGAACCCCGACATTTCGGCGATCACCGATTTCGCCTTCGCTCACTTCACCGACGAGCCCGACCTTCGCGGCGGACACGACCCGGTCAACCAGGGGTTCAACCTCCAGGGCGTCGAACTCGCCTTGCAGGCGGCGGTCGATCCCTATTTTCGCTTCGACAGCTACATCGTCTTCTCGCTGTGGGGTGTGGAAGTCGAGGAGGCCTTCGGCACCACGCTGGATCTGCCGGCGAACTTGCAACTTCGCGCCGGAAACTATCTGACCAACTTCGGGAGGGTAAATCCCACCCACCTTCACGTCTGGAATTTCACCACCCAGCCGCTGGTACTCGGCAAATTCTTCGGCGGCGAGGGTCTGCGTGGGCTCGGCGTGGAGGTGAGCCAACTGCTGCCTCTGCCCTGGTTTGCCGAGTGGTCGCTCAGCGTCCAGAACATCGGCGGCGCCTCCACGGGCCGCTCCTGGCTGGGCGGGGAAGGCGACGTCGAAACGCTCACCGATCTCGGTGTCTCCCCCCGGCTGGAGCAGTACTGGGATCTGACCGGCGATCTGTCGATGCTGCTGGGGCTCAGCGGGGTATTCGGACCCAACGACACCGGCCGCGGCAACCGCACCGACGTCTACGGCGCCGACCTTCTGTTGTACTACAACCCCCCGGGGCTGGGCGGACACCAGCAAATTGGGTGGCAGAACGAATTTCTCCTTCGCCGCCGTCAGGTCCCCGAAGGCGGAAACACCACCGATGGCGGCGTGTTGCAGGACTTCGGCGGTTACTCCGAACTATACTACAGTCCCAGTTTGTTCTGGAGATTTGCCGGGCGCTACGAGTACGTCTCCGGCGTCGAAAACGACTACCTGGACCCCGAGTGGGACCAGGATCGCCACCGCGTCGGTGCCAACGTCTCCTACTACCCGTCGCATTTTTCGCGCATCCGGCTTGAGCACGGCGTCGACGTGATGCCCTATCGCGACGAAGCCGATCTGGTCCACATGACCATGGTCCAGCTTGAACTGGTCATCGGAGCCCATGGCGCACACCAATTCTGAACCGATGTGTACTCTCGCCGAGCTGACGTCATGAATCGACCTACCATGTCTCGTTTCGCAATCACCGCTGCCATCGCTCTGATGGTCGCCGGCTGCACCTTCGAACCGGGCAACCCCTGGGGCTACCTGGACACCGAGCTGACCGCCGACGCCGTCGACGACTCCGGCGGTGCCGAGCTGCACACCCAGTCTGTACGTTTCGGTGAATTCGAGCTTCGCGCCCCGGGAGACGCCGGCGGCGGCGTCGACGACTTCGACCCCGCCGACCCTCCCCCGGGGTTCACACTGTGCCACCAGGACCACTGCCACCACGAAGACGGCGGCATCTACACCTACGACGAGATCGAAGAGGGTACCGGGCTCGACCCCGACCAGCCCGTGAGCATCAAACGGGTCGA
>SKMT01000266.1 GCA_007120915.1 Myxococcales bacterium
CCGGAGGCCGATAGAGCACCGGCCTCCGGTTCTGTCCGATTCCAATCGCCGCCGGGGGATGGTCTTCAACGACTTACCCGGCCCGGTGATGGAACCGATCACTGTTCGGTGAGCACCACATCGACGTTTTTCTCTTCTTCGCTATCCAGGTCGATGGTGGTGTACTTCGTCTCATAGCCATCGGCGCTGACGCTCAACTCCCACTGACCCTCCGGGATGTCACCGCCGAAGTTGTAGCTTCCATCGGAGTCGGTAACCGGATCCGTCAGATCCGTGAGCAGCCCCCGGTTGATGGTCACCGTGGCGTCGGGGACGTCCAACCCGTCTTCGTTCTCCACCGAGCCGTAGACGTTGCCCGTACCCGGGGCATCACCGATGCGGAATACGTAGGTGTCGGCCTCGCTGGTCAGATACCCCATGGTGTCGACGGGGACGATGTGAAACGCCCAGATTCCCTCGGGCTGGTCGGCAAGCAGCGTCTGTTTGTCGTCCACCGGAACAAACGTGTCATCTTCGTCAGGTACGGTGTCACCGTATTCATCCACGGTGTAGTAGTAACCGACGAAGTGTTGCTCATCGCGCTGGTCGGTCCACTCCAGGTAGACGTCATCGTTGGTCTCCCAGGCGCTCTGATCGGGATGGCTGGGGGACTCGACCTCCGGGGGCAATGTATTGACGTTGACTCGGAACCGGGAGGCGAGCTCTCCGATGTTATTGGAGGCATCCACCGGGGCCAGATGCAGCCAGTTCTGTCCGTCCTCCACATCCTGACGGTCATAACTGATGGTCTCATCGGGATTGTAGGAGGCGTTGGAGGCGTCGGGGACGAAAAACTCCTCGGCATTCAGGTCCGTGTAGTAGCCATCGGTCGAGCCGAAGGGGCGGGCCCAGCCGAACGCCAGGGTCTCGAAGTCGTCGTTGTAGTACAACGATTCGTCCGGATGGGTTGCCGAGCCGATCTCCAGCGGCGCTTTTAGCCCTTCGTATTGGACACCATCGACGGTTCCAGTGTTGTCGTAGTCGCTGCCGTGCAAAAACTTCACCAGCCCGTCACCGCCGTCGCCACCGTCCTCGTAGGTACAGTCATCTCCACTGCCGGGCCGGCCCTCCACGGAGATATGACCCGATACATCCAGATCGTCGGCGGCGACCAGCACGCCCCCGCCGGAGCCACCGCCGCTGTGGGCCTGACCGGAGCAGAAGGAGCTGCCGTTGTACTCTTCGCCGGGCATTCCATCGGCGTTGATGGTCCCGCGCAAGTCAATGTCATCGGCGATCAGATGCAACACGCCTCCCCCGTAGCCGCCGCCGTCGCCATCGGAGGTTGCTCCACCGCGACTGCCCTCGACCACATAGACGTCATCGGACCGGCCGTGGGCATCGGGGGCATCTTCGCAGATGGTGCTTTCGCCCTCTTCGGCGTAACTGGCTCCGGTGCCTCCGGCGGTGGTGGTACACTGGAATCCGCAGCTGCAACTGGTGCCGTCGACCCCGGCGCCGGCGGGATGGTCCCCGGTGGCATCCAGATCGATGGAGCCTCCATCCTCAACGGTGATCGAGGAGGCGTAAATCCGCAGGTCGCCCTCCGAAGAGGTCACCTCGGCGCCGCTGTGGATAGTGACCGGTCCGTCCACCACGTGGGTGCCGTTTAGCTCCGTGTCGGAACTGATCGACAGTTCCTCTTCGACACAGTCGTCGATCCGAGAATCACAGGCGATGTCACAGGTTGTCTCCACGTCCCAGCCATCGCCGTCGTCGTTACACACCTGCACTTCGTCATCGTCGGTACACTGCCGTGTGCCCGGTTCGCAGTCCCCGGTACACTGACCGTCATCGCAGTCGGCCTCACAGGTGGTGACGTACAGATAGGCGCTTCCGGTGGCGTTGCACACTTCCACCATATTGTCGTTGCAGCGGGAGTCTCCGGGGGTGCAATCCGTCTCCTCGACGCATTCGTCACCCTCACAGCTGAAGGGACAACTCTGGATCGGCTCCCAGGTTCCGTCTGTACAGCCCTGGAGGGTCTGCCCGTCGGACGCACAGGTTTGATCCCCATCCTCACACCCTTCACAGCTGCCATCGACGCACAGCTCTCCCTGCTCGCACGATTCGCCGGATGACCAGTCGTAACAGCCCGAATCCTGCATCTCGCAGTGGCGCACCGCAGCATCGCCGTCGCACTCGCTGTCGCCCTCCTCGCAGGTATCTGTGCATTCGTCGACACACTCCCCGTCGGAGCAGACCAGGTCGTCGTCGCAGGCGCTCGGATCGGACCAGGTGGGACAGCCGTCGACGCTCACACAGGTCTCGACCTCGCCGTCGGTGCACCGAGTTTCTCCCTCCTCACAGGGGTCGGGGCACTCGTCGGTGTTGGGGGTGACATTGTCGTCGGTCTGATTGTCGTCGGCATCGGAATCACCACCACAGCCGGCGGCGATGAGCAATCCGGTAACCGCGGCTGCGACAAGGATTCGAAGAAGGGAACGGTTCGCCATCAAATTCTCCACTGCTGTGATGAGTACAACCAGAAGGTCGGGAAAACGCTGCAACCATAGGGAGCCGGAGCGGACAATTCAATTGTGGGGGCCCGGGGTTGTGAGCGGGGGCAATCGGTGGTGTCCAGGATTACCTCATCTCATTGTTTTTGCAGGCCTCGCAGACCACGTCGTCGACGATGACGTCGGCGAACGTTTCGTGGACGAACCGATGGATCGCCACCATCTGAGCGTAGGCCCAACGCCTGCCGATCTGGCCGGCGACCCACACCAGCAGCGACAGCACCACACACCCCGCGGTCAACAGCAATCCCGTCGGTGGCTGATCGATAATCCACTGGCTGACGGCGGTCAGCAGCCCCGCTGTTCCCGTCAAAAACAACACTGCGTAGGCGGCCAGGAACATACTCCACACATTGATATTGGGCCCGAATTTGCCCCGCAGCGCCGTCGCTTCGCCGTCGCGGCGAATCCGCAGTTTGAGATAGGGAGACCAGAAATGTCGCTGCCGGCGTGGGACGGTCATCTCCACCTGCCCGTCATCCAGGTAGATATCGAACGGAACCGTGTTGCCACGCCGATCGAACCGCTGCTGGGCCTGAGATGGCGACAGGCGGACCCGAAGCTCAAACCGGGGGCGCAGTCGTAGATTCATGGGCATTCTCGTCTGTCCGTCAGCTTCCGAGGAA
>SKMT01000324.1 GCA_007120915.1 Myxococcales bacterium
CACCGGCTCGATGCCGTAACCGCGGGCCAACTCACGCACCTCGTCGTTGTCGTCGGGACTGATGATCTCGTAACTGATCCGCCCTCGGCTGGCAGCCTCATATTCGGCGAGCAACTCTTCGACGCGCTGTTCGAGCCGATGATGAGGTGGGGGCAGGTTCGGAGAGATAAACGCGCGGATCTGTACCGGCTCCTCCAGCTTCGCGGCGGTGCGATCGCTGACCTCGCTGAGGGTGAAAATGCGCTCGGCGGTCAGGTCGAAACGAAGGTGCACCTGGCTGAAAATGGCGTTGACCAGCACCGCCGCAGCGATTGCAGCGACGATGATGAGGGCGGCGTTCGCCGATTTGCGATGGAGTGGTTGCATTGGTTGCTACTTGAACCGAATTTTCCACAGTCTCGCCAGTGCTTCCAGCGCAATGTCGGGGGTCATCTTCGACTCGCCGACCTCGCGGTCGGGAAACACGATGGGTACCTCCAGAATACGAAACCCTTTTCGGTGGGCGCGATACTTCAGTTCGACCTGGAAGACATAGCCCGATCCCTCTACGTCCTCTAGATCGATAGATTCGAGCACCTCACGGTGCCAGCCGACGAAGCCGGCGGTAAAATCTCGAATGTCACATCCCAGCAGCAGCCGGGCATAAAAACCGCCGGCTCGCGACACCGCACGGCGTACAAGTCCCCAGTCTTCGGTCGCACCACCGGCGACGTATCGGGAGCCGATAACCACGTCCCAGTCATCCAACTCATCGAGGATCTTCGGCAGGTCACAGGGGCGATGGCTGAAGTCGCAGTCCATCTCGACGATGCGGTCGTAATCGCGGCTCAGCGCCCAGCGAAACCCGTCGATATAAGCGTAGCCCAGTCCCGTTTTTTCGGCGCGGTGAAGGACGAACACCCGGGGGTTGTCTGCGGCGATGCGGTCGGCGATTGCACCGGTTCCATCCGGGGAGTCATCGTCGATAATCAGGATGTGCAGATCATCGTCGACGTCGAGCACCGCCTCGGTTAGCGGCTCGATGTTGCCGGCTTCGTTGTAGGTGGGAACGCACACCACGGTCTGCATCGCTTAATCCACGCCCAGGTCTTCGCGGCTCAGATCGAGCTTCTTGAGGATGTACTCGACGCTTTTTCGGTGCACACCGGCGATGCGGGCGGCCTTCGAGACGTTGCCCCCGGTGCGTTCGAGCAGCCGGCTCCAGTACTCCTTTTCGAACTCCTCTACCAGTCGGTTCTTGGCGTCTTTGAAGGGGATATCTTCCTGAAGCGCCGTCTCCACCATCGGCAGCGTCGATTCTTCCAGCGCCTGTGGCGCCGACGCCGACTCCGGATCGCCAGCGGAGAGAAATCGGGTCTCGATGTTATCGCCCTGTGTCAGAAGCACAGCGCGTTCGACGAAGTTCTTTAGCTCTCGGACGTTGCCGGGCCAGCGGTGGCGTTTGAGCTTTTCCATCGTCTTGTAGGAGACGTCGACGTCGTCGCGCCCGGTGCGTTCGTTGGCGTCTTCCAGGAAGTGCTCGACCAACAGCGGGATATCTTCGGGGCGTTCTCTCAGCGGCGGCAGTTGCACGCGGATCACAGCGAACCGATAGAACAGATCTTCGCGGAAGTTTCCTTCTCTGATTTCGTGCTGCAGGTTGCGATTGGTGGCAGCGACGATACGCACGTCGGTTTCGACTTCTTCGTTGGAGCCGATCGGTTTGATCCGCTCGTTTTCCAGAGCCCGAAGCAACTTGGGCTGCAAATCCATCGACAACTCACCGAGTTCGTCCAGAAAGAGCGTCCCGCCCTCGGCGGCCTCAAAGGCGCCCTTGCGCGAACCGGTGGCGCCGGTAAAGGCGCCTTTGACATGGCCGAATAACTCCGACTCGATAAGATCTGAGGGAATCGCCGAGCAGTCGAGCACGATGAAGGGGCCGTCGGCGCGCTCGCTGTAGTCGTGAATGGCGCGGGCGGCCAACTCTTTTCCCGTTCCCGACTCCCCCTCGATCAGCACCGACGCATCCGTGGGCGACACCCGTTCGAGCATCGAAAAGATCTCGCGCATCTGGCGGCTGGTCCCCAGCAGATTCCCGAAGCGTTCGCGGCCCGAAAAGTGAACCTCCGTACTCTCTTCGGTCAGTTCGAAGCGAAGCGTGGTATTGCCGAGCCGAAACTTCGCGCCATCCTCCAGGTAGGCCTGGCGGATGCGAATCCCGTTGACGAATACTCCATTCTTGGAGTCCAGATCGGTGAGCAGATAACCGTTGGCGTCGACTTCGATTTCGGCGTGAACCCGGCTGATGGCGGGATCGTCGAACACCAGGTCATTGCGCGGGGCAGACCCCAGGGTGATACGGGCGGACTCGAAGGTGTCGTCGAGGTCCTCGTCGTGCTCGCCGTCGACAACCCGCAGACGATACTGCGTCAGCTCGAGTTGTTCGTCGCCGCCGTCCAGAAAGATGGTTCGCGTCGCTTCGCTCATGGTTGGCTCGCAGTGAAAGGAGGGCGAAACCGTCCGAAGTGGAGGTCAACATACCGCTGCGTGCAGAACGCAACAAGCGTAGCATCCGTATGCAGTGCGGTTGGTCAAATAACCGCGTATGGGATGGTGGGGAGTTGAAGGACCTACAGCGGCAAAGCATGCAGCCGACTGCAGCGACCCGACCTGCACCGGGTTAGCTTTGAGGTGCCGCATACCTGCTCAGCGTCCGGAAATCCGTACCACAAGGGCCCCACACACCATAAACAATGTATAACGATCAAAAACCAAACTGGGCGGGCGGTGGAGGACGACAGAGATGTGCGTCGTTGCGACAGCAGCGACGACATAATCGATTTTTGGTTTTTGTTTTTTGATCATTATGCGATCATTGTGATCTCGTCGTCGCTGTTGTTGTTGTCGTCGTTCGTCTGCGTGCGCTGCGTCATCGTCTCGTCCATGCTGTGCGTCGTCGCCTCCTCTGAGTTGGCGATGAAAAGAAGAAAAAGCCGAGTTTTTGTGGCAACCCTTCGATTGGCCTGAAATCGCCGATCCATCGCCGTACCACCGGTGACAATGAACCGACTCGGCATCCTCGCCCCTTGCTTCGACCACCTAGCCAGCTCGGAGTTGTGGAGCGTACCCTGTTTTTGGCGGCCGTTTGAGGAACTCGGAAAAAACCCGTCATTCCCCTCCACGATCATCCCGCCTTGCCGGGA
>SKMT01000079.1 GCA_007120915.1 Myxococcales bacterium
ACGTCACGATGCGCCAGCGGTGGCTGAAGGGCAAAGATGTGACCTTTCCGGCCGGGACATTACAACTGAGAAAAGAGGCGCCAATAAAGTGCCACAGACCGGATGACGATGAGGAGTATCCGCCTCTGTTCGGCTGGCTGCGCTACTGTAGCTGAACTGACGTACAATACCCTTCCGGGTTAACTGACAGCCCATCCTAGCGTCAGCTTCGCGGGCGCGCACTCGCGCAAATCCACAACTGTGTCTGCCATCCCCTCCTCTCCCCCGCAGTATCGCCACCTCAACCCCCGGTCCATGCTCTAGCCCCTCCAGTCCTCATCACTAGCAAGTCGTTTGTCCCAAAAACCGCCTCTATCGGCCTTCAAAAACACTGCCTGATCGACGCGATACGCTATCGACAGGCTCAGTGCCGATTTCGAGGTCCCAACCAGAGGGGCAAAACCCAAGACTCCCCCCAAAAACACTGCTCCATGTCAGTCCCTCGGCCTGTTTGGAGGGGGGCCCCTGACCCACCCATTTAGAGCCCCCGGTTTCCCGCGAAAAGAAAACCCCCGCCGGAACACCGGCGGGGGTATGTAGCGAGAGCTAATGCCTGCTAGTTAGTCATCGTCGCCGATGGTGAAGTTGTAGCGATCGGACTGATCGCCGCTGGCAGCGCTGAGAGTACCGCTGAAGGTGTTGAGCAAGCCGTATTCGGTCTCAACTTCGATGGTGAAGTTGGAGATCTCTTCGCCATGAACGGCTTCTGCCCACACCTCGTATTCTCCTTCCGGGGGTTCGGTGTCATCGACATCCCAGTTGGTAAAGGCGACACACTCTTCGCTGGCCTCTTCCAGACAGGAGTCGCTGAGATCGACGGTGCGGTACTGACCGCCGTGGGCGGTGTTGTTGTCGTAGGAGAGCACCGCGCCGCCCGGGGTCTGGACATACAGATCGTTGAGCGTCGGCTCCGACCACCGAAGCCGGATCTCCAGATCGTCAGGATCGGACTGGTGCAGACAGAAGTCACCACCCTCAGACTCGTATTCGGCAAGATCGACGCGGATACTGCGGGTGTCGGTGTCAATCAAGTCCACACCCCAGGCCCAGGCTTCGGCGCGCAGATTCGGTTTACCATAGCCTTTGACGTACAGCGCCGCGGTCAGGCACGGCTCGGTGTCAGATCCATCCATGCTGTACTGGACGGGCACGGCGTTGGCTTCGGCACCCAGCTCAATGCCGGCCTCAGGACCAGTGACCCGGACTCCTCCGGACGTCGCAGCGTCCGAGAGAGTGAATCCAACGCCAAACTGAGTGTACAGATTCATGTAGGCTTCGATACGGGCGGTCAATTCAGGGTCGATCTCGCCGTCTCGCTCGATGTGATAGTTTTCGTTCGGCAACAGCGAAAACCCGGTGTCGTGAGGGTCGTATTCAAAGCCCAGTGGGATGGTCACCTGGTCATAACCGCTGATCTCGAAGCGGGTTTCGCCCTCGATGTTCATCTCCAAGCCCGCCTCCAAGTACGGTTCCATCCACAGCGCCAGCCCGGTGGAACCCAACGGAGTGCGGAAGGCGTTTTCTGCCTCTACGCGGTGGGAGGGCTCAAAGTTGACCTCTCCGGAGGTCTCCAGTGCCGCAAGGGCTTCGGCCTTCATGCCGATTGAGCCCTTGACCAGAAGCCGATCCACGCAGAAGCGCTCATCGGGCTCAACTTCTACTTCCTCTTCTCGCTCTTCGCCAAAGAAGATGAACCGACGTCGGGTCCGGGTCTCGGTGTAGGTTTCGCATTCGTAGTCGGCGTTGTGCTCGTAGCCCATGAAGCTGACGCGACCTTCGAACTCGGGGGACCAGTCGACGGGAAACTCTACCCCACCGCTGACCTCCCAGCCCACCAGCGCCGAGCCTTCTAGATCTTGGAGCGGCCCCTCGAGGAAAGGCTGAAATTCGGCTTCTGCTTCGTCTTCGGCCTCGATGGTCATCCACAGCGGAGAATTTGCCCCTTCATGTTCGAAGTCGAAATCCCATTCGCCGTGAACGACGCGCAACAACTCGAATTGCTCGACGTGAAACACCACTTCATCGCCCTGCTTTTCGGCGCCGACGACCAAAAAGATGAAGCCGTCGCCCATCAGGATGTCGTCGCTCCAGATTTCATCGACGCTCTCTTCGACATGGTCACGGGCGTCGCCCTCGACGGTGACGGTCATCTCGTCGGTGTCAACGCTGATGTCGTCGTCAAAGGAGCTGTTCGACAGGTCGATCAGCTCGATACCGGGAAGCAGATGAAGCCCCTCTTTTGCCTCTCCGGCTTCTAATTCCAGGGGAGGGAGCTCGTCGTAACGAGTGGTTTCGGTGGCGTCGCCATCATCGTCGCCCACGGCGTCGACGACCACTTCCGGGTCTCCGCACCCGGCAAACACCAACAGTATCGCCGCCAGAGCAAACAGGCCGGTGGAGGCGGTTCGGATTCGATGTTTCGACTGTCCCTGTTCCATCATTTGCCATCCATTTTCGCTGTCGTTGATTGCCACCATCAGATTCAATTCAGTATCGGTTGCCAACATCGCGGTGCAGTGTGTCCACCGCCGCTGCATACAGCCGCTCCAACTGCTCGCCAAAAAGTGCGACGATGGCGATGATGAACGAAGCCACCAGCACCAGCAGTACGATGTACTCGGTGGCGGTGGCTCCGCGCTCGTCGCTGTGCAGCCGGCAACACCACCCGGTGATCCCACCGTGGTGTGCATCAGACCGATTTCGGTCTTCCTCGGGATGATGTGGCGCTGGTTTCTGCAACGTTGGTCAACTCCCGTGTCCTGGCCCGGCTCATAGAGCATCCCCGCCGGGGTCCAATGTCATGATGCTACAAAGTATAACAGTTGCGCTGCGAAATAGCAGCCCGAACTACGGGCCGACAACGCTCACCGCTGCCAGAGCCTCATTGCAATGATTGATCCATCACAGCGAGCCCAGATGACGACACAAGACCAGACACCACGTAAAACCCTGCATTTGAACAACATACGACC
This sequence comes from Myxococcales bacterium, assembly GCA_007120915.1. Lineage (GTDB taxonomy): Bacteria > Myxococcota_A > Bradymonadia > Bradymonadales > Bradymonadaceae > SLJM01. Next base: position 3,012 of record SKMT01000079.1, read on the forward strand.
GTAAGCCCCCCAGCGCATGCCTGTTGGCGCCCCGGCAATGAAGTCGACTCGGCGGGGGGGATGATCCCGGAAGCTGTGCGATGTTGGCACACCTGGCACATCACAGCGGTGATATCACCGCCCGGCGATCGTCTCCCTTGGATCTTCTGAGATCGCCCGTGACGCCGGCCACAGCGTACACAGAGCAGTGACCACCACGATCCCGATCACCGGCGTGAGGATCGCCGAAGCGCTAACATCGAAAAAGATCCGCTCCGCGAAGGCGACGCCCATCAGGTGGAACGCCTCCTCGTCGGTAAACCAGGCCAGATCCAGCCCCCAACTGCCCAGCCCCCAGGCCAAGAGGCCTCCGGCAATCCCACCGATTACCGCCCCCAACAGCCCCAACACCACCCCCTCGACTACGATCAGCACTGCCAGGCGACTCCGCGACAGGCCCACCCCCATCATCACCCCGAACTCTCGACGCCGCTCCAGAGTGCTCATCCGAAGGGTGTTAAAAATCACCAGCGCCGCCACCGCAAAGATGATCAGCAGCAGCACCCAGCTTACCTCCTCGGCAAGTGCGGTCATCACGTACACATCGGTGGCGATCTCCTGCCAGGGACGCACCACCAGGGGTTCGTCGGCCTGCTGGTCCAGAAGCGTTTGCAACTGTTCGGAGATCCGCGGGGCATCGTCCAGATCGGCAGCCAGCGCAACCTCATGGACCATCCCGTCGAGGGCGGTGATGAACTGGAGGTCTTCGATGTGCATGTAGGCGGTCTGCCGGTCGATGAGCACATTTCCGGTGTCGACGATACCCGTGACCTCCAGAAGCTCGTTGCCCAGCGCACCGTCGGCCGCCTGCACCAGCACCACCAGTTCATCGCCCTTCTCAACACCCAGCCCGTCGGCGACCACTGCGCCCAACACCAACTGACGGGGCTGGTCAGGCTCGGGTAGCTGTTCGGAGAGCCATTCTCCCTGAACCAGCGCCTCTTCAAGAATGGTCACCTCCGCCTCCCGGCGAGGCTCAACGCCCTTGATGCGAGCAATCCGAGAGTCTTCCTCCTCGCCGATCAGCCCGTGGGCGACCACCCTGCCGGAGACCGCGTCGATCCCGTCGGCCTCCTCGAGGGTCTCCTGCAGTTGCGGTGACAACTCAAAATAGTGATGGATGCTCGCACGTTCGACGTATTCGGCGGACTGGATCTGGACCTGACCAAGCTCCAGCGAAGTCACCCCTTCGGCCATCTCGTCGTAGATTCCGGTCAACAGAGCCATCAACGCGATCAGCAACGCCGTGCTCACGGCGATGCCGCTGATGGTCAACGCCGTACGCCAACGGTGACGGAACAGGTTTCTGAGGGCCATTCTCAGAAGCATCATCCGCTCACTCGCTCATCCGCATCGCGTCTGCCGGCTGAAGCCGAGCGGCCTTCCATGCGGGGTACAGGGAACTGAATAGTACCACCACCAACACAAAGACTGTGCTGGCAATCCACCTCCAGGCGACGATGGTACTTCGAATCACCAAATCCAACGTCGGCACCTCCCCGATGTTGATCTCCTCACCAATGAAGTCGGCAGCGTGAATCCCCACATGGTCAAACCACATATTCGCCCCCAGCCCCAACCCGAAGCCCACCATCAGACCGATGATCCCCAGGATCAGACTCTCGTACAGCACCATCCGAAACATCTCGTTCGGGCCTAGCCCCAAAGCCCCCAGAAGCCCCAGTTCTCGCACCCGTTCCATCACGGCCATCATGAAGGTGTTGGCCACCGCCAGTGCCACCACCACCAGCAGCGCAAAGAAGATGGTGTACGCCAGACTGCGTCGAAACTGCATCAGCGCCACCACATCGGGCAGAAGCCCATCCCAGGTGCGCACGGTCACCCCGCCCGGCTCGTCGTCGACGGCCTGCTGCAGCAGCTCGGCGACTTCGTGGCGCCGGTCATCATCATCGACAACCACCGCCAGTTCGTTCAGTTGTCGCTGCATGCTCATCGCATCCCGGGCAGCCTCCAGCGTCGTCCACCCCGCAGCGTCGTCGACCTCCTCGACACCGGTTTCAACAATACCGTCGACGTGAAACAGCGCCCGTCCGATCTCGCCTTCCGGATCGGCGGCGGTCAGCCGAAGGCGGTCACCGATACCAATGTCGAGCCGCTCAGCCACACCGCTTCCCACCACCACCGGGTTGGCCCGCTCTTCGCTGAGAAACTCCCCTTCGACAAGGTCTTCTTGCGGGGACCCGACGAGCCGTTCTTTCTGGGGATCCACCCCTGCCAGTTGCACCGCCACGCTCTCGTCGGCGGTCTCAACAAGTCCCTGGATGATCACCCGGGGGATGGTGTCGACGACCCCGTCGATCTGTTCGGCGGCATCGATGACGGGCTGGGGCTCGTTGATGATCCGCTCCATCTGGCGGGTGCCCCAGTAGTCATCGGCGTGCACAAAGACGTTGCCCCCGGCGGTCTCCACCGCGATCTCGTCGAGCGCCCGCTCCAGGTCGTCCTGAAGCCCCAGAAACAACAGCAGTAGCCCGTAGCTGAACGCCACGGCGCTGATCACCACCACCGTGCGGGTGCGGTGTCGCCACAGATTGCGCCATGCCAGCTTCCAGAGCATCGTCTTCCCTGTTCGACGCCGGAAGCGTAGCTACTACCGGCAATTCTGCTGCGGTCTGTTTGAGAACCGGTCGAAACACCGACCCCGATGAAGAAAGCCGTCGGAGACCACCCGTTCATTGTGTACTGGAGCCAAGATCTAAGTTCTGAGCTGGCGCTGACAAGTGGGCAGCCCGTGAAAATATCTTTGCAGCCGACGTGCCGGGCCTCCGAAAGCCCGAACGCAGCGAAACGGCTTCACGGCAGTGATCCGGAGATTAGGTTTGCAAAATGGATCTTGCCGGACCTATTCGGGAGTGAGGCGCGATGCCCGCTCGCCCATCAATCAGGCAATTAGGGAACGAGGAGGGGAGCATTGACGGTCGCGACCTTGCTGTGGAGACAACGACGTTTCAGTGCATCCAACAGGCGGTGGCACCCGGTGTTGTTTACCGTCGGCGCCATCATTCTGCTCGTTGTCGGCTGCACGTCGGTGGGAACGAATGGATCGGCTGATTCTGACGGGGAAAAAGACCAGCATCCGGGCGAAGGGACCGAAGCCCCGGCGGGGCCGCCGACAACAACGGCTGGCTCCAACGGTGATGACTCCGAGATCGCATCGATGTACGCGTCGGATTGCGCCGAGTGTCACGGTGATGAAGGAGCCGGAGACGGGCCGATTGGCGCAGCGTTCGAGATGCCCGACTTTACCGACGGCGACTACATCGAACAGCTCTCGGACGACGAATTGTACGAAGCGATCGACCAGGGGACAGGAGAGATGCCCGCATTTGGCGATGTGTATTCAGAAGACGAAATCGACGAGATGGTCGACTACATTCGCACCTTCGCAGAGTAGTCCTCGCGATCAGATGCGGACCCGTCGCCAACTCAAAGTTATCTGACTGGACGAGAGAATAAATGATGACAATTCACAGGGGGGGAATCCTGGCGGTGGTGACGATGGTCACCGTAGCCGGTGTACTGTTCGCGGAGGTGATTCTGGGGGCATTCTATCCGGATCCCTGCCCCAGCCGCAGCGCTGCTGAGACGCAGCACGTGGAGTTTCCGGAGTTGTCCGCCGGCAGCAAACTGGGCCGGGCGCAGGCGGTCGGCTCTTTTTCACGGCAAACGGGAATGAGCTGTACCTCCTGTCACACCCAGCCGCCGCGGCTGACCGGGTTCGGGCGCGACTTCAAAGCGCAGGGGTTTACCATGACTACCGCCGAAACCATGGAGGATGACGATGAGGATATGATCCTGGCCCACCTTCCGGTTTCCGCTCGCCTGCGCGGGGACCTGCATTACGATCAAACCGAAGAGGCTGGATTCGAGATGTCTCCTGCCGACGCCAGTCGTCTCTATATCTCGGGGCGCGTTACCGATCAGATTGGAATCCATGTCGCTGTGCTCGACGGGCTCGACGCCCAGGTCACTGTCGCCGAACAGTTCGATGACTGGACGGTAGGGTTTACGGGCGGTCGTACCGGGCCGGGCCGCTCCGACATCTACGACACCATCCGCCGTGGGCTGGGCTATCCCGCAGAACGGAATCTGATGAACTCAGATCTCGGAGATCGAGGGCCGATGCGCGCCGGCGCGTTGCGCCAGCGAGGCACGGGCGGTCAATTCTACACTCGCAACACCGACCTGGTGGCGGGCCACGGCGGATACATCGGCGCCGGTCTGTACGACACCACCGATGATCAGGGCACCCCCGATGAGCCCTATGTTCGGGCGGTGTACGAACCCCCGCTGTTCGACGGCGCCCATATCGGCGGGTTCTGGATCAGTGCAGACGAACGCGACTACCAAAGCGGCTCCGGCACTGACGCGGGCACACGCTACGGCGCGGACGCCGCGGTGCAGGCCGGACTCGGCGACGACTGGCTCGTCGACATGATGGGCGCCGTCGTCTTCGCCGAAAACAGACTCCAGGGAGTCGAGGAAGCCGAAGATTTTGAGCGGCTCGACCTGGTCGACACCGACGTGAGCCACCGGGGCTGGTTTGCTGGACCGTCGCTTCACTGGAATGAACTGGCCTTTGGGTTCACCTACGGCGAATACGACTATCAGGACGAATACGCTACCGAGGACGGGGTCGTCGGCCCCTATACCAATCGGGTGGTCAACCCCTTCGTCTCCTGGATGTTCGCCCCCAATGCCCGGCTCGGTTTTGATGTGCGGTACGTACAGGAGGGGGCCGCTGAACAAGACTGGGCACACGGGCGAATCCGCTATGATATCGGATTCTAACTTCTAGCGTTGTCTCCGGCCCGGACCTAAATCGCTACCCGCAACATCTGGGCCATGGAGCCTCCGAGCGAAATAAAGCCTCTCCCTCCCCGGTTCGCAGATTGCAGTCGATGACTGCAACGTTCCTCCACCGTTGTGCGGTTATGCTCTCGAGTCGAATCCAGTTGATTCCGGCGCTTGTCGCCGTGCTCGCCATTGCAGCGGCGCTGCTTTTGTCGGGTTGTTGTGCCCAGGCCGCGGATGCGGACCAGTCCGTCGATCATGCCGCAGCACAACAGCAGGCGTATGAGCATGATCACCACCACACCCAACACTGCGACCCGTTGTGTTCCAACGGCAGTGAATGCGGGGGCAACACCAACCGGATTGGCGCCGCCGCGGCGGCCGTCGGTTCCACCGACGAACTCCACGAGCTGGAAGGCCCCGACTTCTGGTGGTCTCCACAACTGGTGGCCACCCTCTGGCTGGTGGATCGGCTCGCCGAAGCAACAACGCCGACGACCCCGCCCGGCTCTCCACCGCCGACTCTGGCTGCGGATCGGTCCAACACCTACCTGACACTCTCCACATTGCTGATTTGATGGCGCTGCGCTTTCGAGCGCGTGGTCACGGCCCGTACTCCGGGCCTGCTTGCACCACAGACGTCACAGCCACCGGGGCATAGCTGCCGCTGAATGCGCATCTCCGGTGCATCCAATCAACTCAGTGCGTGGAGTGTCATCATGTTCAAAGCGATCATCATAAAGGCGAAGAAATTTCTGTGGGTTGGTCTTCTGCTTCTGCTTGTAGCCACCTTCCTGTTGGGCCGTGCCACAACCTCCGGGGACACCGACGACGACGAGAAACCCTCTGCTTCGTCAGGTGAGGCCGAAGAGGATGACGACAGCAACATCTGGACCTGCCCGATGCACCCTCAGATCCAGGAGGTCGAGCCCGGTTCGTGCCCGATCTGCCATATGGAACTGGTGCCCGTCGACGACGTAGACGAACTCGGCGGCGAACACGAACAACAGGAGACGATACAACTATCCGAGGACGCCCTGGCGATGGCTCGGGTGCAACACGACACAGTGAAACGCAGTTCTCTGAGCGACGACATCGATGTCTTCGGCACCGTAGATGTCAGCGAAGAGAGCGAAGTCGATCTGACGGCGTACACCGGCGGGAGAATCGAACGTCTGATGGTGCGCGCGGAGGGCGAGCGTGTGGAGCGAGGCGATCTGCTGGCACAGATTTACAGCCCAGACCTTCTGGAAGCACAGCGCACGCTTACTCAGGCTCAAAACAGCCTGCAGTCGGCGCGAGAAGCCGGCAGTGAACGCCGCGTGCGGGCTGCCGAATCGGCGATGGCCTCCGCACGAGATCGACTGCGACTGCTCGGCGTTGATCAGCGCCAGATCGACGAAATTGAAGCCGGCGGTCAGCCCCGCGAAACGGTCGATGTGTATGCCACTGCTTCCGGAACCGTACAGACCCGGCATGTCTCGGAGGGAGATTACGTCGAAGAGGGAGAGCGCATCCTTTCGCTCGCCGGGCTCGATGAGTTGTGGGCTCAACTGGATATTTATGAACGTGACCTGCCGCGCGTAAGAGAAGGAGCGCCGGTGAGCATGCAGGTGTCGGCGCTTCCCGGAGAAGAGATTGAGGGGCGCATCGCCTTTATTTCTCCGGAAATCGACGAACAGCGCCGTGTGGCGCGGGCGCGAGTGCCACTGCCGAATGACGACGGCCGTCTGCGGCCGGGGATGTACCTGGATGCAGCGGTGGAAGCACCGGTGGCCGGGGAAGACCACGAAGTGCTGTCGGTGCCTCGATCGGCGGTGTTGTGGACCGGTCAGCGCTCTCTGGTCTACGAGTATGACGACGAACTGGAGCCGGCGGGATATGTGCCCCGAGAGGTGGAGTTGGGCCCACGGGTCGATGATCACTACGTCATCGAAGAGGGGCTAGAAGAGGGCGCCGAGGTTGCGGCCAAAGGGGCATTTCGCATCGACGCTTCCCTCCAGATCGACGGTGGACGCAGCATGATGAGTGCCGAACGCTCGGCGACGGAACAGCAGAGAGCAGATGAAGAGGTGGACGAACCTTCGGAAGCGGTGCAGACGCATGTGCACCGGGCAGTGGAGGTCTACGACGAAATGCGCGCTCTGCTCGCCGCCGACAGCACCGACGGCCTCGATGAACACGCCACCGAGCTGCAGCAGGCAGCCAACAGCGCCAAAGAAGACGCCGACGACGGGCTGGCCCAACATCTCGAACAACTGACCGAGGAGGCCGAACGGTTCCACGACCACAGCGAAGAGACAGACATCGAACAGGTGCGCATCGACTTCGGAGAGATAAGCCGCGAGTTGGTCGCCGTCGTCTCGACGATCCCGGATCTACGGGACGAACTGTATGTGTACGAATGTCCCATGGCCCAGGAGTACGACAGGTGGATTCAACTCGAAGAGAAGATGGCCAACCCCTACATGGGCGAAGAGATGCTGAAGTGTGGATCAGAGGTCGACTGGATGAATGTCTGACAGGCACTGGAAGGGGGGATTACCCCCCTCCATATGCCCCCTCCCAGACGGCCCGAGGGGCTGACATCGGCCCTGTATTTTCTGCACTTCCGCCGTTTTTCGCCCATGACACAGCGCATACTCAATGGGGCGTGCTACAGATATGGGTAGAGCGATAGAGAGCAACTGTGCTGTGCATAACAGAGGACCGGCCCTGATGATGTCCATCGACTTCTGGAAGTTCGTACGCCGTCAGCTACAAGACGGCGAACCGCTTTTTGTAGCCCACGTCGCCGACCACACCCGACACTGCCCGGGCACAACCGGTGCAGGGATAGCCGTGGCCGAAGACGGTGAGATTCGTGGCACCATCGGCGGAGGCATCCTGGAGGCTAATGCCCTGAAACTGGCTCGCCGGGTACTGAACGACGGGCAGTTCAACCCCGCCTACGAACGGCTTCACCACCGAAAGGACGCCCCCGTCGATGATCGCAACAGCCGCTCCGGGCTGATCTGCGCCGGCACCCAGACACACGTCTATCATCTGGTGCGACCGAGGACTGATCTGGAAACCGTCGACACCATTGTTGAGAAGCTCGACAATGATGAGCCGGGGCTGGTCCGCATCGGCTGCGACGGAATGTCACTTCACGACGGAGCGCTTCCGGACACTATTGAGTCACCCTATCGCTTCGAAACCAGCGACGAATGGGAGTTTGTCTGGCAGCTTCGCAACTGGAAGCGGATCGCCATCGTCGGTGGCGGCCACTGCGGGCTGGCATTGTCCCGGGTGATGGCTCAACTGGGCTATACGGTGACCGTCATCGACCATCGCCCCGATGTCTTCACCTTCACCAACAACAAATATGCCAGTCGTCGTCTTGTTGTGGACGACTACAGTGAAGTCGGAGAACTGATTGACGCTCCAGCCTGGACCCATGTGGTGGTGATGACCTGCAACAAACCCGCCGACGTGCGGGCGCTGTACGGCGTTGCTGACGGCCCCTTTCCCTATATCGGAGTGATGGCAGCCCCGGCGAAACTGGCAGCTATCCGCGATGACCTGACGAACCTGGGTGTATCCCAGGACCGCATCGACACCATCCACGGGCCGGTGGGTCTGGACATCGCCAGCGATACTCCAGAAGAGATCGCCATCAGCGTCGCCGCCGAGATCCTGGATAAACGGCGGCGATTGTTTCCGTTTACTTCCCCCCCTGAAGCCGGTTGCTAACCCTACGGCTATCTGGCAGGTAATCGGGGGCCACAGGTCGATCAATGCCGCAGCTCAGGCGGGGGAACATCGGGGGGGTGATCTAGTCGCAATGGCGTCTGGTTTGCCACATCGAGATCTGTCCTTAGATCTCAACGGTCCTGAATA
>SKMT01000497.1 GCA_007120915.1 Myxococcales bacterium
CAGTGTTCCCCCGGCGATGCAGTCATCACCGGTGGGCTGGCAGTCTTCGACCGGAAGTGCCGTGTCGTTGGCGTACAGTGCCACATCTTCGGCCTCGTCGGTCTCCCAACTCAGTTCCACCTCCCCCTGAACTTCGTCGTCGAAGACATCGACGCCGGAGGTGATGGCGTCGAAGTCGGAGTCAAAGGAGATGATCTCGGGCTCGTCGAACTCTTCGGCGGGGTCGCTCGGGCCACACGCCGCAAATGCGACCAGTGTACCGGCCAACCCCAGTGCTGTTAGTTTTGTCTTGGAGTGCATGATCTCGTCCTACGCTTTCGGTGAGGTGAACAACGTGAAGTTGCCGGGAACACCCGGTCAACTCCTCCCAAACTGTTGTTCCTCTCCTACTCGTGTAGTCCGAGCCGGCGATACATTTACACCGGGGACTGCGAGCCTCCAGACGTGACCATCGGATATTTTCGATCGCTTTTCAACTTTCGGCGGAAAAGGGCGCTGAACAGCGCGCCCGGTTCCGATGGGCCGAAGGCGCCATCGCTGTTCGTGTCGGGCGCTGAACAGCGCGCCCGAGAATGCTCAGGAGCCACGGTCGCGTTGCATGACGATATACGACCATCGGCGTTGATATCGACATCACAGCTAATCGTACCCGGTAAAGGCACCCTGCGCGGAGGTGTTTCCGACCTCACGACCCATCACCCCGGTCCCCCCGGGCGACGTTTGGAGCCCGGGGATCGGCCCACGCATACCGCGACGCTCCACGACCTCACGACCCGTCCTCAAGAATCCGATCGAGCACGGACTGCAAGATGTCGACGTCGTCGTAGTGGATCTCGATGCGGCCCTTTCCGTGGCGATCTTTGACCTTGACCTTCGTGCCCAGAGCATGCTGAAGCCGCTCGGTCAGGTCCCGCACCAGCGCGTCGTCGCGCCAGCGCGAGCCGCCGGTTGAAGAGCCGTCGTCGTCGGAGTGTGCTTTCTTGACCTCTTGCTCCGTCTTTCGCACCGACCAGCCCTGGGCGACGATCGTGCGGGCCATCCGTACCGCTTCGTCGTCATCCAGAGAGAGCAACGCGCGTGCGTGACCCGATGACAACTCGCCGGCGGCCAGCAGATCAAGCACGTCGTCGGGCAACGCGAGAAGCCGCACCGAGTTCGACAGCGCCGAACGGGACTTTCCGAGTTGTTCGGCCAGCTCCGTCTGGCTGGCGCCGGTGTCTTCGAGCAACTTCTTGTAGGCCAGCGCTTCTTCGACGGGATTCAAGTCCTCGCGCTGTACATTTTCGACGAGCGCAAGGGTGTAGGCTTCGGTGTCGGTGACATCTTTGATGACCGCCGGGGCGGTGTCGATGCCGGCGATCTGGCAGGCGCGCCAGCGACGCTCGCCGGCGATCAGTTCGTAGCTGCCTTGCTTCTCTCGGACCACCAGCGGCTGGATCAGCCCACTTTCGGCGATGCTGTCGGCCAGCTCGGCGAGCCGTTCGTCGTCGAACTCGCTTCGGGGCTGGCGGCGGGCAGCGCGGATCTGGGCCACCGGCAGTTCGACGTAGCGTTCGGCCGGCGGGGCGTCTTCGTCTTCGCGCGGGATCAACGCCCCCAGTCCCTTGCCCAGTGCCCGGCGGCGCCGGGGCGAATCGTCGTCAGAATTGGCCATGGGTCATCCCCGTGGAGAAGTCGGTCGAGTTGTCGATGGTAAACGGCGAGATCAGGCGACCCCGCTCTGAGGCTGAAGCCGCCCGTTGCGGCGCAGAAACTCACGCGCGAAGTTGCGATAGCTTCTCGCCCCTCGCGATGAGTTTGCATACTCGGTGATCGGTTCGCCGAACGACGGCGCCTCGCCGAGGCGGACGTTGCGGGGGATGATGGTCTCGAAGACCAGATCCCCGAAGTGCGACGAGACCTCGCTTGCGACCTGTTCGCTCAGGTTGGTGCGCCCGTCGTACATGGTCAGCAAAATCCCCTCCAGGGTCAGCGAGGGGTTCAGATGTTCGTGGATCAGCTCGATGGTCTCGAGCAGATGGCCCAGCCCTTCCAGCGCGTAGTACTCGGTTTGAATCGGCACCAGCACCGTGTTGGCAGCGGCCAGCGCGTTCAGCGTCAGAAGCCCCAGCGACGGCGGGCAGTCGATGATCACGAAGTCGTAGCCGGCGTCGAATTTCGCCAGGCCCCGTCGCAGCCGAAACTCTCGGCGGGGATGGTCGACAAGCTCCACCTGGGCGCCGGCCAGATCGCTGGTCGACGGGATCAGATCGAGCCCTTCGGTGTCGGTTTCAATGCAAAGATCGTCGAGCGGTTCATCATCGACGAGCGCGTCGTAGATCGACCGGTCGCACTGATGGCGGTCCACGCCCAACCCGCTGGTGGCGTTGCCCTGCGGATCCATGTCCACCAGAAGCACCTGACAGTCCTCACCGGCCAGACAGGCCGCCATGTTCACGGAGGTCGTCGTCTTTCCCACCCCACCTTTCTGGTTGGCCACAGCTACGACTTTTCGCACGGCAATACCTCAGAAGTGTTCGATCCCCACTCCCCGTTTTCGAAGTGCCACGGGGGCCAGACTTACGTCTGGCGGCAATGATGCATCGGGCTGTTGGAAAGTTCAAGACCGGCGCAGGGCTTAGTATTGCCCACAACGCCTCGTCGGGTTGTGAGCCACCATAGCGACGAACTTCTCGGATTTCGGATCGGGTGCGGCTTGATTACGACGACGTAGTTTGCGTACGCAGAGCCGGAAACGCGGGGCACGAAGCGCGGAATGCGAAGCGCTGATCGCGGAGCACGGAGTGCGGAACGCGGAGCGCTGGGGCGCAGAGTCGCAAAACGCAAAGGGCGAAACGCGGACCGCGAAAAATGAGCGCTGGCCGCGAGAACTGGACGCGAGACGCTGAAAAGCTCGCGAAGATGAAGCGAAACCGCGAAGACCATGATCTCTTCTGGTTCATGCAGTGTCGTGAAGATGGTGATCTCTTCTGGTTTTCTGCCGTCTGGCACCTGGGGGGGGACTGCTTCATTTCCGTTATTACCCGGCATACGACTGGTTTATTCGGTCTGTCGCTGATGAACGTCCATTTCGTCTGGCACCCGTTGCGGTGGATCATCCCGTCTGGCACCCGTTGCGGTGGATCATCCCGTCTGGCACCCGTTGCGGTGGATCATCCCGTCTGGCACCCG
>SKMT01000254.1 GCA_007120915.1 Myxococcales bacterium
GCCGGAGGCGTCCCTAATAGATGGCGGTGGCATAAGCACGGAGGTCGTGGGGTCGCCGATGATTCGGACCGACGATGGCGTCTCGTTTCTCTGTGCGAACCAACGCTGCCGCGGTACCATCGCAACGCTTCTGCGGCGCTGACGCCTCAACCAACAGGGAGTCCCCGTGATCTGCGCGCGATGTACCACTGAAATACAGACAGACCACCCCGAAGGGGGCGTCGACTCCTGCGCCCACTGTGGTGAATCACCGATTCTGGCCGGCACCTATCGGCTTGTCTCCGTGCTCAGTCAGGGAACGGAGGGCGCCACCTACCGGGCGGTGGACATCAACGACGAAACCGAGGTGGCGATCAAGAAGTTGATGTTCCAACAGATCGAATCGCTGGAGTCCGAAGAGCTGTTTCGTCGTCAGACCAGCGTACTCCGCCAGCTCGACCACCCGGCGATCCCGGACTACATCGACGACTTCGTCGACGAGTCACAACACGGTGTTTCGCTGGTGCTGGTCCAGCAGTTTATCGACGGTGTCACCCTCGGCGATGAGACCGACGATCGGCGCTATGACGAGGGGGACGTGCTCGAAATCCTGGGCGAGATCGCGGCGGTTCTCGACTACATGCACGGGTTGAAACCGCCGGTGATACACCGAGATATCAAGCCGTCGAACATCATGCGCCGCCACGACGACGGGCAACTGATGCTGGTGGACTTCGGTTCTGTCAAAGAGAGCATCCACCAAAAGATCGGAGAGCCTGGCTCCGTGGCCGGGTCCTACGGGTACATGGCCCCGGAGCAGTTGCAGGGAGACGCCCGGCCGCGAAGCGACGTGTACGCAGTGGGCGCGACGGCCGTGGAGTTGTTGTGTCGCGTCGCCCCCGACGAGTTGATGGACGACGACTCCGGAATCGACTGGCAGAACAGCGTGCGGGTTCGTCCCCGGCTGCAGTCACTGATCGACGACATGCTCGCCGTCGACCCAGACCAACGCCCCACGTCCGGCGAACTGCTTGAGCGCATCGAACGACTTCAACGCCGAAGCGCCCCTGATGACGACGAGGTCCCGTCGCAACAACGCAGCACCTCCGGGCAGGTCATCGCCCGCGCCTACACCCCGAAAGAGGGGGGACAAACCGAGGTGGAAACCTCCACCAACAGCGATTCGCGGATCGATCCCATCGAAGAGCGCAACCGCCAGATGCGAAACATCACCATCGTTGCGTTTCTGGGCTTGATGCTGCCCGTCGTGATCGGTCTGTCATCGATGTGGTGCGGGCCGTAAGCGTCATCGTCGGCACGCACGACGTGGGGGACCCGCTGACTGAATACCGCTTCTGGACAGGCGCCGAGAGGCATTCCCATTTCGAGTGGACCCCCATGTGCACCAAAGAGAGCGAGTCATCACCGGCCGTGGTCATCGACAGGCTCGACGACGACGATCACGCAGCGTTTTGTGAAGCAGGTCGGCAGGCATTCCCGCTTGCGATGGCAACGTTGGTCGAGCCCAAGGATATCAACGTCGTCGCCATTGCCGACGGCAACATCGTCGCCGGGTTCGCCGCCGAATTAGTCCCGTTGGCCAACGGCGACACCATGGGGGTGATTCGCTGGCTGTTCACCATCCCCGAATTTCAGGGACAGGGCATCGGGGCCCGACTCGCCAGGGCGGGGTTTGCGCGGCTTCGCGACTCTGGGATCGACTACTTCGTCACCGACATCGACGGCGACAACACAAGCTCCTTTCGCATCGTGGAGTCGATGGGGGCACAGCGGGTTCGGCCCTGGCAACAGTTGCGCCTGCTGGGCCCCCGGGCCACTGCTGTGGGCTGGTGGAAGCTGGGCCATTTCTTCGATTTTGGCCACTACATCTACGCCTGGACTCGCGACAAAGAGCTGCCGGACAACACAACAGACTCGGCGCGGGAGTGGTCGCTTTCGCTTGTCGCGGGCGCGCTCATCGGCGCCGTGGCAGCCTGGCGCGCCGGATTTTCCGTGGGTCTGGTCGCGGTGATCGCCGTTGCCGTGATCATCATGCGTCACGCAATCACCGCCGGGGTCTGCCGCATCCAGGGCCTCAAGACGACCCACCGCGCCTGGGAGTCCGGCTACGGCGTCTCCCTGGTGATTGCCCTGACAGCAGCGGTCATCTTCCCGTTGCCCGGGGGAACCTATCCCGCCGGCGATCAGTGGCGAGCCCGCGACGAGGTGCGCCGCCGCGGCATCGCTGCATTCTGTTGGGTCATCGTATTGCTGCTGATCGTCGCCGGCGCGTATGTCGCACTGCACTTCGACGTTCTCGCTGATTGGCGTGCTCTGCTGCAGTCTGTCGCCTTTGTGGGAACGGCGTACCTACTGTTTGACGCCATCCTCGCCACGGCGCCGTTCTCCTGTTTTCACGCCAAGCGTATCCGCGACTGGAGCCTGCCGGCCTGGATGCTTACAGCACTGGGCGCAGTTGTTGTGATCTTCGCGCCGGTGCTGATGGGCTGAACACCGACGTGCTGCTTTTTGGTTACACACAACCACCACCGCCCCCCCTTGCGAAACCGATCGGCGCCGGACACAATGGGGCCGCTTTGGTATTCTTCGTGCGACGACGTTGATGGATTTGGTTCATTGGCGCCGCCCAGCGGCATGCGTGAGCTCCGACGTCGTCACCCCGCAGTTCAAAACCCCACAACAAGGGCATGACGATGTCGCAGAGGTCGACACTGACGCAATGGTGCTGCATTCGTATTCTGATCGCCGGTTGTCTGTTCGGGCTTGTGGCCTGTTCGGCTGATGATTGCGGCGCTGTAGCCGACGAGGCTACCAGCCAGCAGGCCGAAGCCGATCGGGAACAGAACTGCACGGATATGAGCTGCTTCGCCGACGCCGTCGCCGCCTGTCAGCAGGCGAGTCTGTCCGCCGGGGCCGCCGGTGCGGCGGTGCGCTATCAGGTGGTGGAGTCGACCGACGATGGATGCCGCGTGCAGATGGTGTACACCGAAAACCCCAACCCCGACTGGGTCGACGAACCGCTGCAGTTCGTGATCGACGAGGACGACGCCTCCGAGGAGGGGATCGAGGAGGCGGTGACCACCTGCATGGAGGGCGACACCGGCGACGCGCAGTGCGACGGCCCCCTGTTGGCTCGCGTGGGCGCAGATCCAACGGCGGGGGCGGCGGCGCAGCCCACAGACTGGCGATGCGGCGAAGACCTGGAGTACGACGAGCAACCGCTGTATCCGATGCCCGAAGACGGCAAGTGGGGCTATGTCGACGCCGACGGAGACTGGGTGATCGAGCCGAAGTGGTGGCGCGTGCGGGATTTTTCGGAGGGCCGGGCGGTGGTGAAGGCCACGCGCGCCGAGCGGGCGGACGACATCGGAATCGCCAATGCCGGAGACTGGGGCGTGATCGACCAGCAGGGCGAATACGTGCTCGAACCGATCGTCACCTCCCCCAGCGTCGCCAGCAGCGGCGACGACGAATGGGGCAGCCTCGCTATCAACAACTTCTCGGAGGGGTGCGCGACCACCGACGAGGATGAGAACTTTCCCTATCACGTCATCGACCGCGACGGGCAAGGCTACAACGCCGAACGACTCGACGGTGACCTCTC
This sequence comes from Myxococcales bacterium, assembly GCA_007120915.1. GTDB lineage: Bacteria > Myxococcota_A > Bradymonadia > Bradymonadales > Bradymonadaceae > SLJM01. The sequence continues at coordinate 3,605 of SKMT01000254.1, forward strand.
GGAGCACACTATCTCCGAGATCGGCTCCTTCTCCCAGGGGCTCGCCCCCGTCGAGATCAGGCGTGAAGCAACGGAGGACGACGACACCATCGGCAACTGGGTCAACGAAGTCGGCTGGGTCGACGCTGACGCCAACATTGTGATCGATCCCCAGTTCGACGATGGAGGCAAATTCGGAGAGGGGCTCGCGCCAGTCGACGTCGATGACGACCAGAACTGGACGTATATCGACGAGGAGGGTGAGATTGTATTTGCCGAGCGCAATCTCCATGAGGCCGGCGTCTTCTCGGCGGGGCTCGCCCCGGTCAACGGCGCCTTCCACGAGGACTACGGACGGGGATTTATCGATCGCGACGGTGACCTGATCGATCCCTCCCGTATCGAGGTCAATGATGTGCCTGGAGAGCGATTCCTCAGAAGTGGCCAGTTTCGAGACGGGCTGGCGCCGGTGCACATCGCAGACGAGTCCGGAGATCGACACTTCATCTACATCGAGCCGGACTTCACGGTCGCCTTCATCGTGGACGAACAGCTCGATGCCGAAGTGTGCAATCGCAGTATGGCACCGGAGTTTCGTCACGGAAAGGTGCGGCTTCTGGTCGCCGACGACGACGCCGAAGAGTGCGGCAACGAGTCCTTCCATATAGAGTTCGCCGACTACGACACGGCGCGTTACGTCTACCTGAACACCGATGGTGAAGTCGTTCTCGAACAGCAGTAATCGCCGGGGGGACCCCGTCGAACATTGCGGGCAGTCAGTACACAACCACGGTGTTTCGTCCCCCCTCTTTGGCTGCGTAGAGAGCTTCATCGGCTTCGGCGTACAGCTCCATGTACTCCGAATCGGTCTCACACTGTCTGCCCGACAGCCCGACGGAGATCGTCACCTCGATGGTCAATTCGTCCTCGTTGACACACACCGTAAACCGGTGGTCTTCCACGGCCCGACGCAGCCGTTGGGCCACCTGTTCGGCTTCTGCCCTGGTAAGATCGGTTAACAGCACGGCGAATTCTTCGCCGCCGACCCGGTACAACTGCTCGCCGGCGCGCAACTGTTCGGACATTAGCCCGGCGAGCTCACTGAGTACCTTGTCGCCGACCAGGTGCCCATAGCTGTCATTGATCCGCTTGAAGTGATCCAGATCGAGGAGCAACACGAACAACGAGTGGCCATCACGTCGAGATCGCTTGCACTCGATGTCCACATCCTCCCAGAAGCGGCGGGCATTGAACAATTTCGTCAGACCATCTCGGGTCGCCAGCGTCTCGAGACGTCGGTTCGCCGCATTGAGCTTCTCCCACTGAACCCCGATGAGATACCCGGTGACGACGAAGACAATCATTGTGGGAACGAACAGATAGACCATCAGCAGCGGATCGTTGTCGATGACCGTCATCGGCTCCACCCCCGCCATCCACTGGATCATCAGCCACCCCAGCGGCGCCCCCAGCGACAAGACCGCTCCCAACACGGCGAAGGTTTTCCGACCAGCGTTGCTCACATTGTACGACATGACACCTTGCGTTGTTGCCCATGCATACCAATTGAGTCAACAACCTGACGGGAGAGAAGCGAAATGTCCACGCCGGTCTCAGAAGTCGTGGGGTCGTGGGCCACGAAGGGTCAATGGAAACTCCCCAGAAATCTTAGATAGCCGAAGGCGTAGTTCAGCCGCAGGCGTCCCTAATAGATGGCGGTGGCATAAGCACGGAGGTCGTGGGGTCGTGGGGTGTACCGGCAGAGGTGCGTTCGCCCGAGCGTAGCCCCGACCGACCGTAGGCCGCTGGCCGAAGGGAGCTCGGGGTTCTCAGGTGCGCGAAACCACCGGAGCCGCACCGCCTCTCCCACCCAACTACTGCTTTAGAATCGACTCAAACAAGGTGCGAAACCTTCGCAACGCCGCCGGTTCGATGCAGTAGCACATCCGTGGGCCGTCGACGGTCCCCCGGATCAGGCGGGCCTCTTTCAGCTTCTTGAGATGCTGGGAGACCGTCGACTGTGCCACGGGCAGCTCGTCGACCAGCTCGCCGCAGATGCACTCCTGGCGGTCGATTAGAATCTTCAGAATCGCCACCCGGGTCGGGTGACCTAGCGCCTGTGCAAAGTCGGCGAACTCCTCCTGGGCTGCTTTGCCCTGTGTGGGGCCGGAGAAGTCCTCGTCGGACGGTGGGCAGCAGTCTGTGTCGGTGGGCTGGGTGGTCATTGTGGCATCTCCGGGGACAATCGGCGCTTGCATTAATCGTTTATCGACTATAAACGATGAAGGGCGGAGGTCAACCGACCCGATCGACCATTCCGGGTTTCACCATCGTCGTCTACGACCTCCGTGCTTATGCCACCGCCTTCTATTAGGGACGTCTCCGGCTGAACTACGCCTCCGACTATCTAAGATTTCAGGGGAGTTTCCATTGACCCTTCGTGGCACAGGAACTCACGAACTCACGACTCCATGACCTTACGACCCCACGACCTCCGTGCTTAGGCCACCGCCATCTATTTGGGGGCGCCTCCGGCTATCTAAGATTTCAGGGGAGTTTCCATTGATCCTTCGTGGCACAGGAACTCACGAACTCAGGACATAACCGATGCAGGACGAACAACTCGACATCGAAGGCGCCAACCAGGATCTGAGCTTCTTCGCGCGCTATCTGACCGTATGGGTCGCGCTGTGCATCGGCGCCGGGATACTGATCGGACAGTTCTTGCCCTTCGTACCCGATACACTCGGCGAGATGAGCTACGCGGAGGTCAACCTGCCGATCGCGGTGCTGATCTGGGTGATGATCTTTCCGATGATGCTGCAGATCGACTTCAAAAGCATCGTGGGAGTCCGAAAGGAGCCGAAGGGGCTGACGATCACGCTGGTGACGAACTGGCTGATCAAGCCCTTTACGATGTTCGCCTTCGCCTGGTTCTTCTTTCACGTGGTGTTCGACCCCTTCATCACTGAAGAGCTGCAGATGCAGTATCTGGCAGGGGCGGTGCTTCTGGGAGCAGCCCCCTGTACGGCGATGGTCTTCGTGTGGAGCTATCTCACCGACGGCGACGCGCCGTACACGCTGGTTCAGGTGGCGATCAACGATCTGATCATGCTGTTTGCCTTCGCGCCGATCGTGATGGTGTTGCTGGGGCTGGGCGACATCATCGTGCCCTGGGAGACGGTGATGCTGTCGCTTCTGTTGTACGTGGTAGTGCCGCTTTTAGCGGGCTACGCCACGCGCACGATGTTGATCAATGCGAAGGGCCAGGAGTGGTTCAGCGAAGAGTTTCTGCCACTTTTCGGGCCGGTGACAATGATCGGGCTGTTGGCAACGCTGGTGCTGATCTTCTCGTTCCAGGGGGAAGTGATTCTACAAAACCCGATGCACATCGCGCTGATCGCGACACCTCTGATCATCCAGACGTTCTTCATCTTCTGTCTGGCCTACGGATGGGCGAAACTGTGGGATGTGCGCCACTGCATCGCCGCGCCGGCGGCACTGATCGGCTCGTCGAACTTCTTCGAGCTCGCCGTGGCGGCGGCGATCATCATGTTCGGCATCGACTCGGGAGCAGCGCTGGCGACGACGGTGGGCATCCTGGTGGAAGTACCGGTGATGCTGGCGCTGGTGGCCATCGCGAATCGCACCCGCCGGTTCTTCCGGGAGTGAACTTGAGGTCGTGGGTCTTGGGTCTTGGGTCGTGGGTCTTGGGGGCGTGTGCCACGGAGGGTCAATGGAAACTCCCCTGAAATCTTAGATAGCCGGAGGCGTAGTTCAGCCGGAGGCGCCCCTAATAGATGGCGGTGGCCTAAGCACGGAGGTCATGAGGTCGTGGGTCCGACGCCGCCGAAGCACCGAACGTTGTCGCCCCCGGCCCATCGCCGTAAGATTCGGGCGCGATGGAGCAACTTCTGATCTCACTGACATTGCTGGCGGGGCTGTTTTTCGGCGCCTGGCTGGGCGCCAACCGCTTCAGCCGCCGGCGGGTGCAGAAGATGTTCGGTGTGGTGGTCGTGATCGCCGTGGTGTTGCCGGCACGGCGGATGGAATGAGACCGTTTTGTCTCTGTTTTTCCGTTCCTAAATTTCGGGTGTCACGAGCGCACACCGGCAATGTGGCTGCGCGAAGCCTGCGGTTTGGCCCCGGCCGATCTGCAGCCCGAAGCCCGCCCGGAGAAAAGACCATGACGACGCCGACGGCCCCGACCCTGTTGTCTTCGGGACTTCCCGGGCTCGACTCCATCTTGCACGGGGGGCTGCCGGAGGGGCACGCCTACCTGGTCACCGGTGCGTCCGGTACGGGCAAAACGACGCTGGCGATGCAGTTTCTCATCGAAGGAGCAACGAACGGAGAATCGGCAGTCTTCGTCGGTTTTTCGGAGAGTATCGAGGAATTGTACCTCGTTGCCGACGTCCACGGCTGGCCGCTCGCTCGGGTCGAGCTGTTCGAGCTGGCCACCCACTTTGTGAAACGAGACATCGAGGGCTCCAGCATCTTTAAAAGTGCCGAGGTGGAGCTTCCGGAGGCGATCGCGAAGATCGTCGAGATTGTCGAAGAGGTGGAGCCGACGCGGCTGGCCATCGACTCGCTGACGGAGTTGCGCAACATGGCCGAGACCGAGCGGGCCTATCGACGGGCGCTGTTCGGGCTGAAAGCAAAAATGGAACAGCTCGGGGTGACGACGCTGCTGGTGGGAGGCAGGCATCCGGGAGCGAAAAGCGAGGTCGAAAGCATCGTGCAGGGAGTGGTCGATCTGTACATGAAGACACCGGCCTACGGGCCGGTGACCCGACATCTGCAGGTGCGAAAGATGCGAGGGCGCACCTACGAGACCGGCATCCACGACTTTTCGATCGTCACCGGTGGGCTGGACGTGTTCCCCCGGATTCGCCCCCGGGAGATTCATCGAAAAATCGGCATCGGCGAGCCGGTGCGAAGCGGAGTGGAGTCGCTGGACAATCTCGTGGGCGGAGGGCTGGACCGGGGCACCACCACACTGCTGATGGGACCGTCGGGCACCGGCAAGACCACGCTCATTCTGCAGTATGCCGTCGCCACCGCCCAACGAGGAGAACGGGCGGTGGTGTACTCATTTACCGAAGACGTCCCGACGATGAAACGCCGCGCCGAGGGGCTGGGCTTGCCGCTGACCGAATGCATCGACAGCGGCTACATCCGTATTCAGGCTATCGATCCCGCCGAATTGTCTCCCGGCCACTTCGCGCATCTGGTGCGAACGGAAGTCACCGAACGAGAAGTAACATTCGTGGCCGTCGACAGCATCAACGGCTACCTCCATGCGATGCCCGACGAACAGGCGCTGGTGCAACACCTGCAGGATCTGCTGACCTACCTGGGCTCCCAGGGCATCCTGATGATGCTGGTGATGACGATGGCGGGGCTGCTCGATACCACTCCGCAGCGCGTGGCGCGGTTGAGCTATCTGTCGGACACGATTCTTCTGTTGCAATATCTGCAAGACGAAAGCGAGATCAGCAAATCCATCGCCGCCGTCAAACACCGCACCCGCAACCACGAAACGTGCGTGCGCAAACTCCGGTTCGGCTCCGATGGTGTCCATGTCGGCGAGCAACTCGCCCAGGCGCCGGTCGACCGCTGGATAGACAGCACTACGGAGGACGGCGGTGAGTGAGACCGGCCAGTTGACCACCGGCGAGACTCCGCGCTCGAAGCGGGTGTTGTTTCTACCTCACAACCCCCATGATGCCGCATCGGCGCGCGAGCTGTTCGCCGAACACGACGTGGAGTTGGCGGCGGTCGAGGATCTTGCAGCGCTTCTCGACGAGGCTGGCCACAACGCCGGTTGTCTGCTTATCGCAGAGGAGAAACTCCACCATCGAGGGTTCTCCCGGCTCGCCGAATATCTCGAAGGCCAGCCGGAATGGTCTGATCTGCCGGTGATCATCGCCACACGCGAAGAGAGGGTAAACCAGCGGGTGTGGCATCTGACCAAAATTGCCAACGTCACCGTCGTGGAGCGCCCTGTGCGCATCCAGACTCTATTGGCCGTGGTGCGGGCGGCGCTGCGCGATCGTGACCGCCAGTACGAACTCCGGGACTCGATCGCCCATCGAGATCGCTTCCTGGCGATGGTCAGCCACGAGTTGAGAAACCCGCTCACCTCCATCCTTCTGGCGCTTCAGTTGCAGGACGGCACCGACAACCCCAGCGTGGAGGTTATTCAGCGCCAGACGCACAACATCCAGCGCATCGTCGACGACCTGCGCGATATCAGCCGGATTCAGAGAGGAGAGATTTCGTTCGACCGACAGCAGTTGGATCTGGTCGACATCACCGACGAGGTGGTCGAAGACTTCGCTCCTATCGCCGACAACCAGGGGCTTGAGTTGAATGTAAATCTGCCCGACGGCCCTCTGAGGGTTCAGGGCGATCCGATGCGGCTGGGCCAGGTGTTGGGAAATCTGTTGAGCAACGCCATCCGATACACCCCCGAGGGGGGCCGAATCGACGTGAAGATCCGGCATATCGACGACAAGGCGGTGGTCACGGTACGCGACACGGGCATGGGCATTCCCACTGACGAGCTCGACCATATCTTCGACGTCTTCTCCCGGGGACGCGCCCAGGCTCAAGGCGGCAGCGCAGGGCTGGGGCTGGGCCTGAATCTCGCCTACAGCATCGTCCAACAACACGACGGCGAACTCGTCGCCACCAGCCCCGGAGAGGGCGAAGGAAGCACGTTTTCGCTCTCTCTTCCGGCGGCATCGCCATCATCGGCGTCCGCGGAGAGCCGGCGGCCCCCAGCGCGGTGACTTTCCAGGTCGTGGGTCTTCAGGCGCGGGTGGTGGTTTGTGGGAGCGCGTCCTGCCAGGGCGCCGGGGTGGTGAGGTGGTGGGGTCGTGAGGTCGCGGGTCGAACGCCGCCGACGCGCCGAACGTTGCCGCCCCCGGCCCATCGACGTAAGATTCGGGCGCGATGGAGCAGCTTCTGATCTCACCGACATTGCTGGCGGGGCTGTTTTTCGCCGCCGCCTTTCTGTACGGCTCCGTGGGGCTGGGCGGGGGAAGCACCTACGCGGCGCTGTTGGCAGTGTTCGGCGCCGGGCACCGGGCAATCCCGCCGGTGACGCTGACGCTGAACCTGGTGGTCACCGTGGTGGGAGCGTTTCACTACATCCGGGCGGGACACGCCGATTTCAAGCTGATCATCCCCGTGGTCGCCGCCTCGATGCCGATGGCCTTTCTGGGCGGGTACATCGAGGTGGAGGCCGCACTGTTTTACCCGTTACTCGCCGCAGTCTTGGCGCTGGTGGCGGCTCGGATCTTTTTGTGGTCCCACGTGCAGATGTCGGTGAAATGGAACCGCTCGCTGCGTTGGCCGGCGCTGATTGGACTCGGTGCAACCATCGGCTTTGTCTCAGGGATGGTCGGCATCGGCGGAGGGATCTTTTTGGTGCCGCTGATCTTGATTCTTGGGTTGGGCGACGCCAAAGCCGCAGCCGCAACGGGCGCAATGTTCGTATTCTTAAACTCAGCGTCAGGGCTTGTGGGACACCTCCAGCACTACGTGCCTGAGTGGTCCACCATTGCCCCTCTCGTCATCGCCGTAGCCGCCGGGGGGTTTCTCGGCGCCTGGCTGGGCGCCAACCGCTTCAGCCGCCGAAGAGTTCAGAAGATGCTCGGTGTGGTGGTGATTATCGCCGTGGTACTGCTGTTGCTGCGCATGTGGTGAACCCCCCCTTTGAGGTGCGAAAATATTGTCACCGTAACGTCACACGATCACCGTGGCCAACGGGGTGACCTCCTGATTACGTTTCAATTCGACCGCAGAGAAACGCGGTTTGAAATCGAGGATTATCAGGAGGTAGCAGATGAAGTTTTATCGAACAGCGACCGTTGTGGCAGCGCTGGCCATACTGGTTGCCGGCTGCGACAGCGACGGCAAACAGTCCGGCGACATCATCGTGATGGACGGCTCGAACACGGTGTATCCGCTGTCGGGGGCGGTGGGCGAGGAGTTCCAGGCCCAGACCGGCAACAATCTGACCATCGGGGTCTCCGGCACAGGCGGGGGATTTCAGAGCTTCTGTCGAGGGGAAACGGACATCACCGGCGCCTCGCGCCCGATCCGCGACAGCGAGATTGAGCA
>SKMT01000323.1 GCA_007120915.1 Myxococcales bacterium
AGTCCAGCCCCTGACGGTTGGGAAAGGGGCGCACATGCACCCTGGTTTCGTCTTCTTCGGCCATGGCTGCATCGGCGTCGCGAACCGCGATATCTCCTCGCATCTCATCGAGCTCTTCGGAGACCTGCTGTTCGTCGAACGGTTCGAACAGATCCGGCTGGTCCTGGTGGAGTTGTCGCAGGTCTGCGAAGGTCGGGTCCACCGGCTTGCCCATGAACGCGCCGATAAATTCGTCGAGTTGCTCCCAGGCCTCAAAGGCGGTGTCGCCGTCGACGTTCACTGACTTCAGCGCCTCCAGCAACGCCACGAGACTGTCGTCGAAGGGAAGCGGCAGATGCCCAAACCATTGCAGGGCCATGAAGTAGCCGGCCAGATCGTTTTCGGCGTAGGGCCCGCGCACCCGAAACTGACTGAAGTCGACACGCACCGGAGCCTCAATACCCGGTATCTCCACTTTCGTTACGCCGCTGTGATCGAGGATGGAGTCGACGTAGTCGGCGATCGGTCTGCGAAATGGCGTCTCCTCATCGTCGCCGAGGTGTTCGGGCAACTGATCGATCTGGTCTTCTGTCAGTTCCGGCATCTGCTCGATCAGATCCGGAGCCTCTTCGTGGGCTTCCGGGTGGTGGGCCATCGCCTCTTCGGGCTGGTCCATCTCCTCGGCAGCCGCCAACAGGACGTCGGCCACCGAGAAGTACTTCGCCAGGTACAGATTCTGCGGGGTCTGATCTCGTTGATAGGCCCCAACGTAATGGGAGGCCATCGCCGAGGAGAACTGCCCCAGCAACTCGGCCATCTCTTGTTCGGCCGTCTCCAGAATGTCGAGAAATTCATCGCGAAACACCTGGAGTACCGCATCGGCGGTGACGAACTGGGGTCGGTCGCGGTAGCGCAGTTTCTCGTAGAGAGCGTAGAACTCGCGCTCGTCGCCGGGGCGGGCGACGAACCCGTTGTCCGCCAGTAATTCGGAGCGCTTGTCGCCGCGAAGTTCGGCAAACTGGTCCAGGTTTCGCACATCTTGCAGATAGAAGTCCGGGGTTACCGTCGAGACGCGGCGCTCGTCGCCGTCGACATGGTCGAAGGCGATGGTCGAACCGTCGGGAGACCACACCAGATTTTGCACGTCGTCGTAGTCGTTCAGGTCCAGTCGGTCGCTCAACGCATGCCAGGAATCGTCGTCGAACCGGTCCCGATACATCGGTGTACCGTCGGAATGGCCAACCAGAAGGGAGTGGTTTGCCGAGATTGAAGCGGCGGAGATGTTGTCTTCGCTCTTGGAGGCGGCGGCCGGGTCGAACTCCGTGTACTGATGAGGCAAGTCGGCGATGCATTCGTCCCAGTCGTCCGAGGGATCCTGCGCGAAATCGATCTGGCAAACATCGATGTCGTTGCCGTCGCCGCGCACGGTCTGCAATGCGGTGTCAAAATCCTGTTCCCAACGCGCCTCGGCGTCGAACGCCACCGAGCCGGCTTCGTCGTCACAGACCCATGTTGTGCTGAGACCATCGTAAGCGAAGCTGGGCTGGTGGCAGCTCTGCTCTTCCGGAGATAACCGGCCGCTGTGAGCGCCGTGGTCCGAAAACTCTTCGTCATCAGCTAATTCTTTGCCAAGAAGATCCGGATCGACGGGCATCATCGACGAAAACCAGATTTCTCGGTGGTCGTCGTCATCGTCGTCGAACACACGGGTGAACACCACCTTGTCGTAGCCGTCCACTTTGCGGCGAAGCGGGTCGCCGCCGCAGCCGTCGTCGCCCACGGCGTACATGGTGTAGCGGATGGGGCTGACCGTCGGTTCGACCAGGTCGCCCTCCAACTCAACGACCTGCTCGGCGTCACCGCCGTCGGGAGAGATTCGGTACAGGTCGTAGTCGTCGCCCCGGTCCGACGCGAAGACAATCGACTCTCCGTCGGGTCCCCAGTCGGGGTCCCGGTCGTCGTGCTCATCGTCCGTCAGCGCAGTGCGATTCGAACCATCGGAGTCGGCAACCACGATACTTCGCGCCCCTTCTTGACCGGCGTGAAACACCAGGTTCTCCCCGTCGGGGCTGAACCGCGGGCGGGCCTGACCGGTATCCACGTCAGCGTCGACCAGTTCGTCCGTTTGGGCCTGTGCATATGCTTCCTGGTCCGGTTGCTCATCGGCGCTTGCTTCCTCGGCACCGTGGTCGTCCTGACGTTCATCGTCGTCACCGCATCCCTCGCCGATACTGGCGCAGGCGGAAAAAGCGACCAGGACGGCACAAAGCGAGATCACTCGAACAACGTGGACCATCTGGTGTACCTGAGAGTGAAATTGTTATTTTGCGCGGGTGGTCGCTAACCGTAATGGGCGGATATCCGCCGGACAAGCTTGCCGAAACCTGCTCAGCATGTGGATATCGGAGCATCACTGGCCGATCGCCAGATCTGCAAATCACCGACAGTCAGCGATCGTCCCGATTTTTGGCGGTCTGGCGCAGATCGGGATTTTCACCGACTGGAAAAAATCTGGGGCCATACGAAAGATCGGGGTCCGATTTCTCGACAATAGATATAGAGAGGGCCACACGGCTCGCCGCTGTTGTGCGGCCCATGACCATAGATTTTGCCAGGGAGATAACCCATGACACAGCCGAGACGCCACATCGCCGGACAGATCGCCTTTATCACCCGCCGCTGCTCGGAGCGTCGGTTTTTTCTGAGACCCGACGACTACATCAACCAGTCCATCCCTTATGAGCTTGGCCGTGCCGCCGAGCGCCACGGCCAGCAGGTCTACGGTGTGATGGCCATGTCCAACCACGTACACCTGGCGGTGGGCGACACCACGGGGGATCGAAGTTATTTTATGCGCGACTCGATGAGCGGGATCGCCCGGTCCCGAAACCGGTATCTGAACCGAGAAGGTCACTTCTGGGAGAGCGGCTCTTACAACGACACCGTTCTGCTCGATCAGGACGCCATCGAACGCAAGCTGTTGTACACCTGGCTCAACCCGGTGCAGGCGGGGCTTGTGGAGAGGGCCGAAGACTGGCCCGGATTCAAAATCCTGCCGAAGCACTGGGGAGAGACGATTCAGATCGAGAAACCGGCGAAGTTCTACGGCATCGACAGCCCCGATGTGGTCGAATTCACTCCACAGCCTCCGCCGGGCTACGACGACATGACGCTTGAGGAGGTCAAAGAG
>SKMT01000666.1 GCA_007120915.1 Myxococcales bacterium
GCGCAACCACGTCCAGCCCGAGTTGTTCGCAGACGCTGCGGGCGGTATCGGAAAATGTAGCGGGAGCGATGACGGTGTCACCGACCTGTAAGGCGTTGGTGTCGTAGCCCCGACTCTGCTCACGGGTCAGTTCGACGACGTCGACGTCTCCCACGAAGCTTAGAAGCCTGTCGTATTCACCTTCCAGCAGCGCCTCCGGGCAGACCAGCATCACTGTGTGGTCGGCACCGTGGAAAAACTGCAGGAACGTGTTTCCGTGAAACCAGGGGTCGGCGACAAAACCGATCTGGATGTGGCGTGAACTCAATTTCGGTGCGACCTGGTCGTACGCTTGCCTTGAGGTTCGCCGGTCGGGGCCTACCCCGTAGGTGTGCACGATGGCGTCGGCGCCCAGGCGAATGGCATCGCCCTGGGCCTCCCAGGTGGCGTCGACACAAACGGTGCCAAAGCCGAGGCGTTTTGTGATGAAGTCGCCGATGTGCTCTGCCTCCCCGCGGCGGTGTTCAACGGCCATCGTTGGCAACAGAAACGACGGCTCGCCCCGGTCGTCGCGAAAAAACTCGCCGGCTTCGGCGGTGTAGATCAATCCGGTCAACGAGGCGTCGCCCGCAGGCAAGACCACCACGTCCCCGCCGGCCTCGACGATGGCATCGGCCAGACCGGCCCACTCCCGGCGCGCCAGGGTGGCGTCGGCGCTGTCGGCAGCGCGGGACTTGAAATTCGCTCGCCCACGCAATGCCCAGTCCTCGCGAGGTGGGCTCATCAGATATGTCGGCTTGTCCGTCATCGGATTTGTTCCTGTGCTTGAAAGATCTCATAACCGCCGTGGCTGTATCACCTCCATCTATTTGGGGTGCCTCCGGCTGAACTACGCCTCCGGCGAACTAAGATTTGTGGGGAGCTTCGATACAACGGCCTTGGTTTCGACCACCTACCATCTACCACCGACCACCGACCACCGACCACCGTGAATCACCGACCACCGACCACCGACCACCGTGAATCACCGACCACCGACCACCCACCACCGACCCCCGATCACACAGACTTGTTTGCCCCCACCGATAGAAGAGCTTATAAACTGAGAATGTTACCATCAGCGCCACAGTCGCGCATGGGTGTTCGAACGTCAGGAAACCGATGTCATCGAAGGATTCCGAAAAACCAGACGGGGACGGCTCACAGAAGGACTACTCCGATGCGGAGCGCCAGTTTTTGGCGCACCAGGAAGAGCCCGACGAGTTCGATGAAGAGCTGCGGGAGCTGATCGAGACCCGGGAGCGGGGCTCCGTGCTCCGCCCGATCCTGATGATCATCGTAATCCTGATGATCGGCTCCGTGATCTCGGGGTGGGGCGATGAACTGGAGTATTTCTTTTCGTCCTGGGAGCCCGTACAGGTGGGAGATACGGCGGCGTTTTCTGAGAAGGCGGCAGCCGACCCGGACTGGGAGCCGCCGCTGAATCACAACACCTATGTCTCCATGGAGGGACTTCCCACCAGGATGACCACCGGTGGGAACTACAAGTTTTTCCGCCTCCTGGGCGCTGAAGTGTATGTGCAACTCGAACAAGAAGAGACCGACGACGAGGACGACACCCACCCGCTGCTCGAAGACCAGGAGTCGCTGCCCGAACGGAATATGGCCCCCGGTCTGTTACCGGATGAACAACGCCAGTTTTACAGCGGCGAGGGTCGACTGATCTCCTTTGCTGCCGACCCCGAACTGGTGAGGGGAATCAAGCGGTTTTACGGCGAGCGCTACAACATGCAGTTTTGCGAAGACTTCGTAGAACACCAGATCGAGGATATGGAACAGCAGCTTCTGGAACGAATTCGCAACCGCTGGCAGCAACGCTACGAAGAAGCCGACAATGAAGAGCGCGAACGGCGCGGGTTGACCCCGGAGCCCACCGCCGAAGAAGAGCAACAGCTTCTGGAGCGTGATCCCGTATGTGTCAATGCCTATCTGCTCCAGGATGGTCAGCGCCCCGTAGACCGGTGGTGGTACCTTCTGTTCACCGTTCTTCTGGGAGGGTTTGCGGTGTATACGGCATTCAAGTTGGTGCGCTGGTTTCAAGACTGGCTCAAGCCGTAACGTTGACTCAACCAGCCGGGGTGTCTGCCCGGGGCTGGGGCCTTTCTACCTTTGCGGTCAGGTCGTATGATGGCTGCGATGGATGATAGCCGACAGGCGAAGTGGGACCGCTGCTCGTCCCACAGAGGCGATGGCAACCGGATGTTTTCGAAGCGAGGAGTATGACCCGTGGCAAAGTTGGTTTACACCGATCCGTCAGGCCGTGAGATCACGGAGAGGCTGGGGCCGGACTCCCCGGTCGTGACAGTGGGGCGAGCCCGGGACTGTACGATCCGATCGAATCGCAAGTCGGTGTCTCGGCGCCATGCGAAGTTTCAGTACAACGACGGACGCTTCGAGGTCGCCGATCTGGGAAGTTCGAACGGCACCTACATCATCGTGGACAACCGGCGCAAGCCGGTCGAAAGCCCGGAGATGCTCACTCACCGCGATGAGATCTGGTGTGGTGACTTTATCCTCTATTTCGTCCAGGAAGAGGCCGAAAGTTCGATGGGGGCGAATTCGGCGTCCGGGCCTCAGCAGTCGGTATCGAACAATGTGCCAGGGGGGCCGGGCGAAGGCGCACCGCCTCCGGTAGCTCCGGGCCGGGATGGAGGCGTGGGCGGAGCGGTGATCGCCGGAGACAATGCCGGTGGCTCCGTGTCAATGGGCCGAAACGCCCAGGCGAACACCGAACCCCCTCCCGGTGGGGGCGGCGGTGGGGTCAGCCCCGGGATTGCCGACGCCGAGTCGGTGGTGTTGGACGACTCCGATGACGAGTTGCAGCGGTTGCGCGACGAAAAACAATCGATCCAGGCGCTCGCTGACCGACAGACACGCCGGGTTGAGGAGTTGGAAGCTGAAGTCGAGACGCTGCGCACCGAGTTGGACGAAGCGCGCGCCAACGCCGGGGACCCCGACGAAATGGCCCGGCTCCAACAGGAGATCGCCGACCGCGACCGGGACCTGGGGATTCTCGAAAAAGAGCTGGAACGAGAAGTCGAAGCCGGCCAGCGCCTCCAGGACAGCCTCGACGAATGCGAACAGCGCATCGATGAGCTGGAGGCCGAACGTGCTCAGCTCGAAGAGC